>DAHXNG010000157.1 GCA_027366615.1 Nitrospirota bacterium
TTCCATCTGACGATGACCGGAGGGTGTTCTGTGAACACGGACCGATCGATTTTCCAAAAATACAGCCGGGCTCTGCTGGCAGGGGAACGAGCCGGCTTTATCTCACCGGTCGGCTTTTTTGCCATGCATCTTTTCCAGGGAACAGCCTGGATCCTGCTGATCCTTTTCGCGCTTCGCAAGGGGGCGGTCGGCTCCCCTCTCTTCTTTGCCATGATCCACGCCTTCGGACTGGGATTTTTGACCCTGGCGGCCCTCTCCGTCCTTGTCCATGTCCTTCCCGCGGCGGCAGGCCTTCGTGTAGGGGAGAGCCTCCAGGACCGCGGACCGATCGGAGGGGTCCTTTTGGGGGCTCTTTTTTTTGTGGGGGGATGGATCATTCCCGATCTCAGGGTCGCCTTGGCCGGAGGGGGGATCGTCCTTCTCTCGGGAGGATATTTTCTGCTCCGGGTCCTCCGGGAAATCGTGGCCGGATGGGGGCGAACGCGACCACGAGGAGCGTGGCTCGACCTCATGACGGCAGTCGCCCTGAGCTTTTTCGTAGCAGGAACCCTGCTTGGGATTTTAATGCTTCTTACCCTCCTCCACCCGGGCGTCGGACTCTCTCTCACATTGGCCCCTCCCGCCCATGCCCTTATGATGATCGGGGGATGGCTGTCCCTTCTCGTCATGTCCATCTTCCTCCGGACCTCGGGACCGCTTCTGGGACGATCCGTCATGTCGGAGCACTCGGCGAAGGGGTGGATTCTGGTCCTTTGCGGAATCCTTCTGGCCCTCCCGGGGATTCTGATGCCCATTCCGCTCCTGATTCCCCCGGCCTATGCGCTTGGGGTGGCCGGCCTCTTCCTCTACGGGAGACCGGCAGGAACGGCCATTCTCAACGCCCATCCATCAAACCCCTATCCGATCTGGTTCCTTCGATCCTCCCTTGCGTGGATCATTGTCGGCGGAGCTCTTCTCTTTGCCTCTCTGGGCTCCCTTCCTCTTCCCCGGGCAGGGCTTCTCATAATCTTCCTAGTCGGGGGAGTGGGGCAGTTTTTCCTGGCCCACCTTTATCATCTTGGTCCCCGGCTCCTCGCAATTCTCCGGAACGGACCCAAAGACATGACACCTCCCGTCGTCCTTCTCGACAAAAGGCGATCTGTATCGACATACCTCCTCTATCAGGCCGGCATCGCCCTGGTGATTCTCTCCTTTCTTCTGGAAGGGAGAGAATTCGAAGGTCTGCGTTTGGCGGGGGCCCTTCTCGGGTTGGGTGGCTGGCTCTCCCTGTCGATGGAGATCCGATCGGCCTGGAGCATAACGGGGCGTCTTCCGAAAACAGAAAACCAGATCCTTCTCCCCGTGACAAGAAAAAAATCCTGATGGGTCGATCCTTTCACAGTCCGGATGGGGTCGATCCGTCCTTTTGCGAGGGACGGCTCAGGAGAGGTTGCGGGAAGCTGAAAAAAATGGAAACAATGGCAATGGTTTTAGATGACTGGTGAAAAACATCACATTGAGCGCCGACGAACATCTGATCGAGGGCGCGCGGGAACGGGCACGCGACCAGCATACGACGCTGAATTCAGCCTTTCGAACGTGGCTGCGCGACTATACCAGGCAGGAATGCCAATACGAGAAAGCGATTCGCATCATCGACGAGTTAAGGGGCAGGGGGCGGATTGGGCGCAAACTGACGCGAGACGAGATGAATGAGCGTTGAGTGCTTCATCGACACCAATCTTTTCATCTACCAGCTTGAAGCTCTCGATGCGCGCAAGAGCGCGGTCGCCGATCGCATCATCATTAAGGGGCTCTCAACGCAAAATGCCTGCATCAGCGTTCAGGTCGTCTCGGAATGTTTGAACACGATCGTCCGAAAAGCCGAGCAACCTCTGAACATCTCCGACGCGAAAAGATATCTCGATACTGTTCTCGTCCCGCTTTGGCGCATCATGCCGGATCAGGATCTTTATCGTCAGGCGCTCGATCTACAGGAGCGCTACCAATATGGGTTCTACGATTCCTTGATTATTGCGTCTGCGACTGCCGCAGGCTGCAAGACTCTCTTCAGCGAGGACATGCACCATGGTCAGAAGATCGGAAAGCTGACCATCTGCAACCCTTTCCTGAAACAATGACTCCCTCCTCGATTGAGCGAGGTTTGAGTCTGGACGTCCATAAGAAGACCGGACTGCTCTCCCTCGAGACGAGTGGCGAGAAAGGAGGAACATAGCCTTACATTTTCCGGGCAGGAGCCTTCTTTTAAGGGGAAACTTGCAAAAATCCGGAAACCCATCGAGCCCCCTTCCGGCAAAGACTGAAAAATTTCTCCATCGATAAAAAAACATGACGATTTTCCCTCCCCCCTTGCGAATCTCCGACAGCTTTGGTAGCGTATGTAAAGCCGTGTGATCTGACAGCCCACCCCTTTCAAGGAGTTTCAATGAAAAAACTGGCATCCATTGTCGGCTCTCTCGCTGCAGTGATCTTTTCCTTTTCCCTGGTCGCCGCCCCCGTCTCCTTTGCGGCCGATGCGACTGCCCCTGCGGCCGCGACAGCTCCGGCAGCGGCTCCCGCCCCGGTAAAGCACAAGGCCCACAAGAAGGCTCACCACAAGCGCCACTGGAAGCATCGTCACTGCAACCATCACTCCAAGTACTACATGCGCCACCATCGTTGCTACCCGCACCACAAGTGGCACAAGAAGCACCACCACATGAAGCACCACAAGAAGCATCACGACAAGAAGCAGAACTAAAAAGAAAAGGGCCAAGGTTAAAAACCTTGGCCCTTTCTCATTTCCAGGATTTCATTCGACTTATTCCCGATACCAATCCCGTCCCTTACTTCCCTCGTGGAACACCACAAGCCCATCGATTGTCCGCAGAGCTCGCCTGAAGCCAATCAATTCCGTTCGCTTGCGTTCTCACAAATCCCGTGCCAACCGCTCCGCCTATTTTCCTGCAAACTTTTTCCCGGGGATGGTCTGACGCGCCAGGAGATCAACACGTTCGTTCTCGGGATGGCCATCGTGTCCACGCACCCAGTGCCAGGAGACCTCATGCAGGGAGGCGAGCCTGTCGAGCTCCCGCCAAAGGTCCACATTTTTGACAGGTTGACCTGCAGTGGTCCTGAAGCCATTCTTCTTCCAGGAGAAGATCCAGGTCGTCATCCCGTTCTTCACATATTGACTGTCGGTCGTCACGATCACCCGACAGGGCCTCTTGAGCGCTGAAAGCCCTGAGATCACACCCAAAAGCTCCATCCGGTTATTCGTCGTCAGGGCCTCTCCCCCCGACAGCTCCCGGACAACACCCCCACTGCGAAGAAGGCAGCCCCATCCCCCCGGCCCGGGGTTACCGGAGCAGGCCCCGTCGGCAAAAAGTTCCACATCCGCCTGGTTCATCAGGGCGCCGCAGGAGGACGAAGGGTCCCCAGGGAGTAACGATAGGAGACGATAGCGCTCATAAGGTCAAACCGTGCCGAATCCACCTCCACCCGGGCCCGGCGGAGCGCGGTCTCGGCATCGACCACATCCACCGAGTGGGCGGTCCCGGCCCGATAGGAGGCCTCGACCTGACGGTCGTTCTCCCGGGCGTTCTCCAGCGCCGTCTTCGTCTCCCGGAGCCGCTCGTCGGCCTCCTGAACGTCGAGTGCCGCATCGCGGACCGAGGCAAGGATCCTGAGCCGGTCGTCTTCCGCCTGATGCATCGTCCGATGCATGTCGGCACGGGCCTCATGGATCTGGCTTGTCGTCAATCCTCCGGACAGGATGGGGATGTTCAGAACCCCGCCCACGTTGACCGTCGAATAGGGCTGGGTCGGCAAGCCGAACAGGGGGACAGAGATCTGTGCGAGGTAATACTGGGCCGACCCTACGATCGAGGGATAGTTCTGGTCCTTGACCGCATCGAGGGCCGCCTTCTTCTGTCGAACATTTTCGGCGTCTACCTGAAGCTCCGGGTGGTTTTCCAGAAGGCGGTCAAGATCGCTTCCATCCCGAAGGGACGGGATCGTCGGGGTCTCCCCGGAGGAGACGGCCACAAAGGGACGTTTCTTCCGAAATCCGATCGCCCGGCCGAGGTCGACCTGAGCCTTCCGGCGAAGGGTCTCCTCATGGATCAGGTCGAGACGGGCCGATTCGATGTTGACCTTGGCCTGGGTCACATCGAGCCGAAGCCCCACCCCAGCGGAGAGCCGGGCCCGGGCTTCGGAAAGATGGGAAGAGGCGTCGACCACGCTCTGTCGGGCCGACAGGACCCGATGCTGAGCCTTGAGAAGCGCGTAGTAGGCCGTTTCCACGTCGCGAATGACCCGCTGGGCCTCCCGACGGCTTTGGGCCTTGGCCGCTTCAAGCTGATGGCGGCTTTGCCGCATCTGGGAGTGGACGCGGCCAAAGTCGTAGACAGTCTGGGTGAGCGCCACCGTCAGAAGGTCATAGTTTGCATACTGGTAGCCCGGGATGAGAAAGAAGCCGAAGATGCTGTTGCCCACCGTATCGGAGTAGCTGGCCTGGAGTGTCGGAAGATACCCCGACCGGGCGGCACCGATCTGAGCCTTTGAAAGGAGAACGCTGTCGGTCGCGGCCTTGAGCGTCGGGCGACGGAGAAGGGCCTCTCCGACCGCATCCTGAAGGGAGAGTGTCTGACCGGAAGGCGTGACCGCGGTGACGTCATCAGGAAGCGGTTGGGAGAGGGATGTTTCCGCATAGGCTGAGGGAAGGAGCAACAGGGATGCAACCAGGGCATTTATCACTATAGTCGGACGTATCACTCGAATCCTCCGTGAACGACATCGGGTTTTCCGGAAGGCATGCCCCGGGAGGTATCGCTCCGGTGCGACAGCCTTCTCATGAGAAGAATCATCGGGATCCCAAGCAGGGCCATCATGCCGGCAACGATAAAGGTCTCGTTGTAGGCGGAGATGGCGGCCTGTGTTTTGGCAAGGCCGACGACCATGGCACCGGCACGGGCCTGCGGATCGGCTGTGGCCGCTCCGTGCATGGCGGACTGGGTCAGGAAGGAGACCACCCGCTGGTAAAAGTAGGAGTGGAGGGTCACATTCGACTGATAATGGCTGTAGAATTCGGCCTCCCGATGGTCGAGAATATTGCCCAGGATGGCGACACCAAGCGCCCCTCCTATCTGAAGCATGTTGCTCTGGAGACTCGAGGCCAGACCGATGTGGCGAGGCTCGACCAGTGTCTGGGGAATGGAGGAGAGAAGGGCGTTGAGCATCCCCATCGACAGCCCGAAGATCAACTGGGATACGATGATCTGCCCCATAGAGGGAACCCCCATGAGGAACGCATAGAGAAACTGGGAAAAGGCCAGCATGACAAAGCCCGCAACAAGAAGCGTACGTTTGAAGGCGTCCGAGCCCTTGGCCGAGAGGTTCCCGAGGACCGGCATCGCAATCCCCGCCATGAGGGAGGAGGGGAGAAGGACAAGACCGGCATCGGTGGCGGTGAAGGCGTTAAAGGTCTGAACAAAGAGGGGCAGAAGGAACATCCTCCCGAAAAGACCGATCGCCCGAAAAAAATTGGCCACCATGATGAGCACGAAGTCAAAGTCCTTGAAGATGGAGAGGTCGATCAGGGGATGTCTGACGGTAAAGGCCGTGATCACATAGATCCAGAAGGAGATGGATGCGGCCGCCCAGCACTCGTAGACAAAGAAGGCCGTCCACCCCCATCGCTCTCCTTCGGTCAGGCCGACAAGGAGAAAGGAGAGTGCCGTACCGAGAGAGATGAAGCCGGCAAAGTCGAAGGGAACAATATCATGGGTCCGGTCCTTCTTGAGAATGAATACCGTAAAGAAGAAGCTCAGGAAGCCGAAGGGGACATTGATAAAAAAGACATCCCTCCAGTTGAGGTTGTCGACGAGCCACCCGCCAAGGATCGGACCGATAGTGGGGGCCAGGACGACGACGATCCCGAAGAATCCGAAAGCTTTGGGTCGCTCCGCCGGAGGAAAGGCCTCCGTAATGATCGTAAAGCCCAGCGGCATCATGATCCCCCCCCCCACCGCCTGAAGAATGCGAAAGAGGATCATGACGTTCAGATTGGGAGAGAGCCCGGCGAGGAAGGAAGAAGCCACGAAAAGTCCGATTGATGCCAGGTAAAGATTCTTGATCCCGAAGACCGTCCGGAACCACGCGCTGGCCAGCGTACTTACGGCAAAAGCCATGGAGTAGGCGGTGATGACCCACCGGACCTCGTCTTGGTTGGTATCGAGACTCCCCATCATGTAGGGAAGCGCGACATTCACGATGGTTGTGTCGAGGACCGGAAGGAAGAGGGAGAGCATCACCACTCCCAGGGCCCACCAGCGGTAGTGCGTAGAGTCTCCCATGAGACTCCCGCTGGCGTGTGTCACCACGGGGAACCGTCGCGAATGTGGATACGAATTTCCGAGGAGAGACCGGGACGAAGGACGATGCCCTTCCCGTCGTCGACGGCAATCCGGACCGGCACGCGCTGGGTTACCTTGACGAAGGTCCCCGAAGCGTTCTCGGGCGGAAGAAGCGAGATGGCCGCAGCAGAGGTGGGAAGGATCTGGAAGACGTGGCCGTGGAACTTTCTGTCAGGGAAGGCATCGATGGTGATGTCCACCTTCTGGCCGATCCTCACGTGGCCCATCCGCGTCTCCTTGACCTTGGCCGTCACCCATGTGTCGTGCGGGTCGACAAGGGAGACGACCGCCTGGCCCCGGGAGACCACCTGCCCCACCTGGGCGATGCGCTCGGCAACCTGACCGTCGAGGGGGGAGTGCATGGTGTAGTTGAGCGGGTGGGACTCGGTCGTCTCGAGCGCGGTCCTGTTGACATAGGCAAGCTTCCGGATCTCGACGAGCTGGGCCTTGAGATCGTCAACTGTTGTTCGCAGATGGTCGAGGTCGGATGCGGTAATGAACCCCCCCTTATGCAGGGACTCCCCCCGGGCCAGGTCTCGCCGGGCATTGGCAAGGCGTACGGAAAGAGAGACCTCCTGGGCCTTCGTCCGTGCCAGGTCCCCGAAGGCGGAGACGTTCCTCTGGCCGATAGACTGGAGTGCCCCGAACCCGGTCGTGTCGATGCGGGCGAGGAGATCTCCCTTGTGAACCGGATCGCCCATGTTCACGGGGAGGGTCATCACCCGGCCGCTGGTGTTGGCGGAAACCATGACGATATTGCCGTCAACCATGGCGTCTTCCGTGGCGACATAGAACTCGTTGTAACGAATGTAGAGCAAGCTCACTACAAGCGTAGTCACAAGACCCGCCACCCCGATGACGATACCTCGACGGCGTTTTTTGTTGGGCCCGCCCTCGGCTCCCCCCGCACCTGCAATCCCGCTCACCGTTCGCCTCCCATTTCGAGTGTTTCCTTTTTGATCTCTTCCGGCACAGGATGGGCGATCTCCCTGAGTGCCGCATGATAGTCGAAGCCCCGATAGGTCGGAGAGCTCGGATTATGGCAGGTCTTGCACGTCGCCTCGTCCGCAGTCAGATGCCCGGCAGCTTTGGACTTGGAGGGAGAGATCATGACGGAAAAATGCGAATAGTCCTCTCCCGGTCCATGGCAGGACTCGCACTGAACCCCATCGGTACGACGAAATGTTGAAAGGATCTCGGGAAGAGGCTTCCCATAGGCCGTCACATGACAGGACAGACATCGGCCGTCGCGGGTGGGATCGGCCACATGAAGACGGGCGGCGATCGCTTGCGCCTGTGCGGAGGAAAGGTCGGTATAAGCCCGGGCGTGGGGGCCTTTCGCCCATACGTCGAACTGGTCGCCGATCCTCTTGGCCGAATGACAGACCTCGCAGGTCTCGACCCCAACATACCGATGAAGGACAGAGTCGGCCCGAGCATGGACCGATTCGAGAACGACCCCTGCACCGGCAAGGAGGAGCAGCATGCTTCCCACAACAGCCTGACGCACTCTTTTCATTTAGAAAGATCCTTCCCTGAATGTTCTTCCTGTTTTTTCACCGCCATCGTTCCGACACCAGCAATGAAATGGTCAACAAGCGTTTTTAGAAACATTTCCCGATCAAGGTTTCTGACCTTGTCTCCCTGAAGGAGGTCCTGAAAAAGGAAGACGGAGACGATCGGACCGATAAAAAAGGCGTCCTTCATAGCCGAGGTCGGATCCGGAGCATTCACCGCCTGCAGGTAGAGCCCGAGGATGCGGGAAAAGCGGTTCATGGAGCGCTCCATGACGAGACGCGGA
This sequence comes from Nitrospirota bacterium, assembly GCA_027366615.1. Lineage (GTDB taxonomy): Bacteria > Nitrospirota > Leptospirillia > Leptospirillales > Leptospirillaceae > UBA4572. The sequence continues at coordinate 8,197 of DAHXNG010000157.1, forward strand.
AAGAGGGGGTCCGCCCCCTCGTCAAGAAGGCGGTATTCGGAAAGGAGGATCCGCAGGACATCCCGATCCATGTCGAGCCCTTCAAAGGTGGCCCGCCCGAGATCGAGAAGAAATTCCCGGAAGCTCTCCCGCGTCGGAGGGGTCCCGTCAAACACCCCCTCCCACCGTGTATAGCAGCGTTGTGCCGGAGAGCGATCCTGCCGGAATTTTTCCTCGATGATCTCCTGGAGCAAGGCCTTTTTGCAGGGGAAATAGTGGTAGATCAATCCTTCGGTGATTCCCGCCTTGCGGGCGATCTTCCGGTTTGTCGTCTGGAAGAAGCCCTCTTCGGCAAAGCACACGATGGCCGCATCGAGAATCTCCCGCTTTCGATGGGAGGTCCGCTCGTGGGCGTCGGAGGGCTTCTCAACTTTTTCCCTCTTTTTGCTTTCATGAATCCCGATCGTCATGGCCCACCTTTGATTGATTAACCAATTAACGAAAGTATACGAAGGGAGCCCAACCACGTCAAGAGATCTCTGCCAAAGATCATGGTCACATCTCGGAGTCTTTTGTTATCATGATAAAGGAAATAGAGATGGCAACCGGAGCAAAGGTGTCCTCCTTATTTCTCTCGGGAAAGCTCCATGACCAGGGGAGAGTACCGACCCACTTGGTCATGCCTGACAGTGCTGTTGGTTCCCTCTCGATTCGTAGGAAGGCTCTTAATAAGTGTCTCTCATAAAACCCGGAGAGCGGCCCCTGGCGGGTCTCTCGACTGACCTCTACTTCCCTCTGCTGGCAGACCTTGTCTCCCATCTTGAGAGTTCGCCGCCAGGATACCTTGAAATCTTCCGGGGACGGACGGTCGACCTCCGGGAGGCCCGCAGGACTCTTCCCCCTTCCCTGCCCCTGACCTACCATGGAGACTGCCTGTGGTATACACAGCCCGACTATCCGCGGGATCCGGCCTTTCGGGAAGAGGAGAGACGAGCCCTCCGTCACATGGAGGCACTGGAGTCCCCCTGGATGATCCACGAATGCGCCCAGAAGGCCATGGAAGGATTTTCCTTTGGCCTCTATGCTCCCCCTCTTCTGACGAACCACGGGGCCATGGCCGCCAGGGAGGGCGCACTCGCCCTTTCGAACGCCCTCGGAGGACGGCTTCTCCTCGTCGAGACTCCTCCCTTCCCCCCCCATCCTGCGGGAGAGATGGACCTTGCCATCTTCCTGAGGCTCCTCACCTCAGGAACCCCGCTGGGGATCGGCCTCGACCTTGGCCATTGCCTGACCTATCTGGCCGCATCCGGTCGCCCATTCGACATTGAAAACACGGTCGAATGGCTGGAAGGTTTTCCCCTTGATCGTGTCATCGAGATCCACGTCGGCGGGATGCGTTTTCAGAAAATTGACGAAAAGGACTGGCCGATCGACGACCACGCCTCCCCTCTTCCCAATATCCTCTTCAACCTTCTCGGGGAGGTCCTCTCCCGGCTTCCGCTTCCGGCACTCCAGGGGGTGGCGCTCGAAGTCGACAACAAGAGCGCGGAGCTTGCGGCAGATGAGTTCCGTCGTTTCAGGGAGATCGTCGGGGAGCACTCTCGCCGGGGAGGCTCTTCCCTCCCCATAAACGGTCCCGTCGAGAAACCTTCCCCGACCTATGCGCCGGAAGAGGCAAAAGACGGCTACAGACGCCTTGCCATGGATCTCTCAGGGGGCCTTGCCTCTCCCTATGCACGCCATCTCTATGACGAGGAGATCTGGTCCTTCGGAGGGGCCATGCCGGATCTTTTTCCGGAGACCCTGACCATCCTCTCT
>DAHXNG010000011.1 GCA_027366615.1 Nitrospirota bacterium
AGGACCTCGCGCTCCCAGTCGGGGAAGCGCCCGGTGTCGATGGCCCGGTCGACCCCCAGCGGAAGAACGTGGGCGATCTTCTCGGCGGAGCGGGAGAGCAGGATGACGAAGGCCCCGGCCATCCTGGCAAACTGAAGGGCAAAGAGGCTTACGCCGCCCGTTCCCTGGACCAGGACGGTCTGGCCCGGGCGGAGGCGAGCACTCTCGAAGAGGGCGTTCCAGGCGGTGACGGCGGCGCAGGGGAGCGTCGCCCCCTCCTCAAAGGAGAGGGAGTCGGGGAGGCGGACGAGGCCGGACTCGGGCACGACGACGGTCCCGGCGAGCATGCCGTCGATGTCGCCTCCCAGGGCCCGGGGAGTGGCCGGCGGGGGGCCCTGGATCCAGGCCTGGTTAAAGATCGCCGCCACCCGGTCCCCGACTTTAAATCGGGTGACGCCCTCGCCGGTTTCACAGACCTCTCCGGCTCCGTCGGAGAGGGGGACGAGGGGGTGGCGGATGTTGGGGTAGCGCCCCTTGAGCACAAGGAGATCCCGGTAGTTGAGGGAGGCGGCCCGAAGGCGAACGGCCACCTCGAGGGGGCCCGGCCGGGGGGCCGGACGCGTGGTCCGGACGAGGGTGCCGGGAGAGGTGATCTCGTAGCAGTCCATGCAGTCCATGGGCGAACTCCTTATTTTGTGACGAGGTTTTGTGGGGGAAGGGACGGACCTCTGTCTTTTCTCCTTCCTGAAGCCTATCGAAAGGGGCCCCGTGTTGCAACCGGAGAGGGGGAGGCACGCCCGCCGGGTCGGGATTTTTGCGAGGGCCTTCGGGAGTTTTTTAGACCACGCCTCACGGCGGGAAGGCGGGGGCACGACAGGGAGGCACGGGTCGGGAGAGTTGTGATAGAATCGAAAAACGGCAATCTTCCGGAGGGAGGAGCCGCGTCTTTCTCCCTTGGGGACAAGTGGTCAGGCCGGTATACTGCGGGTGCAGGGCGGCAGGTGCCAGGGTGGCTCATGCGAAAGGATCGTTTGTGACATTGCGACAGTCGCTCCGGGCCCCGGGCAAGACGGGGGAGAGGCCTTTCTTTTCCTTCTCCCGCCCGCGTCTTGCCGGGGCCGTTCCGACCCTCATCGTCTCTCTTCTTTTTTTCTTCGGGGGCCTTCCCGGGACGGCCCGGGCCTTCCACAAGGAGGACAGCCTCGGACTCTCCCTCTTCGATAGCCGGGAGCAGGCGCCCGAGATCCGGGCGCCGGATCTGTCCGGGAAGACCCTGAACCTCTCCGACTTCCGCGGCAAGGTGGTCCTTCTCAACTTCTGGGCCACCTGGTGCGACTCCTGCCGCGACGAGATCCCGGCCCTCCTCTCTCTTGAAAAGAGCCTCTCGGGGGTTCCCTTCGTGGTGGTGAGCGTGGCCATGGACCGGCAGACCGCCCATATATCCCCCTTCGCGAAAAAATACGGGATCGACTATCCCGTGCTGGAAGGGCGCAGGGGGAAGGTCGACTCCCGCTACTTCGGGATGGGCCTTCCGCAGAGCTATGTCATCCGGCCCGACGGGTCGCTCCTCGGCCGTGTGATGGGGGCGCGGGCCTGGAACAGTCCGGACTTTGTCAATTATTTTAAAGCTCTGGCCGTCAAATCTCCGGCGGGATCCTCGCGGGGGGGGAAGGGATGAGAAGTCTCAGGGTCGGTCTGTTCCAGATGAATTCGGTGGTCGGGGATCTCGAGGGCAATACCGAGAGGATCCGCCGCCAGCTTGAAAGCCCCGCCGCGCGGACGCTCGACATCGCCGCCTTCCCGGAGCTTGCCATCACCGGCTACCCTCCGGAGGATCTCCTCCTCAAGCCGACCTTTCTTGACAAGAATCGCCAGGTCCTCGCCCGGCTTTTCGACGTGGCGCCGGAGATCCTGGTCATCGTGGGCTTCGTGGAGCAGGCCGACGATATCTACAACGCCGCGGCCATCCTCTACGGAGGGCGGATCGTCGGGATCCAGCGCAAGCAGTATCTCCCCAACTACGGGGTCTTCGACGAGAACCGCTACTTCCAGTCGGGAAGCTCGAACACCCTCGTCCGCTACCGGAACACGACGATCGGGGTGAACATCTGCGAAGACATCTGGTACCCCAAGGGGCCGCTCTACCACCAGGCCCTCGACGGGGACGCCGAGGTGATCGTGAACCTCTCGGCCTCCCCCTTCCATGCGGGCAAGCGCGAGGTCCGGGAGTCGATGCTCAAGACCCGGGCGGCCGACAACGGGACCTACATCCTCTACACCAACCTCGTGGGGGGCCAAGACGAGCTCGTCTTCGACGGCCAGAGCCTGGTGATCGGTCCGGAGGGGGAGATCGAATGCCGCGGGAAGGCCTTCGCCGAAGACCTCGTGGTGACCGAGATCGACGTCGACCGGGTCTTCGGGGTGAGGCTCCACGACCCGCGGCGGCGCAAGGAGAAGCAGGCCCGCCTCTACGGGGGCGACTGGGGCTCCTTCCCCCGGACCATGGTGACCCTCGACGGAAGCGGGGACTTTTTCCCCACGAACCCCCGGCCCCTCGAACGGGGTCCGCTCAACAGCCCCTTCTCCGAAGTGGAGGAGGTCTACGAGGCCCTTGTGATGGGCGTCCGGGACTACGTGGGCAAGAACGGCCTCACCGATGTCCTGATCGGGATCTCCGGGGGGATCGACTCGGCGCTTGTGGCGGCCATCGCCTCCGACGCCCTGGGGCCGGCCCGGGTCCACGGGGTCTTCATGCCCTCGGTCTACACGAGCCTCGAGAGCCGGGAGGATGCCGAAGCCTTGGCCCGGGCCCTGGGCTTTCCTCTTGAGACGATCCCCATCGACACTCTCCGGGACGGATTCGCAGAGGCCCTGGCGCCCTTTTTTGTCACCCCCTCCGGCGCCTCCTCCCCGGATACCACCGAGGAGAATCTCCAGCCCCGCATCCGGGGCATGCTTCTCATGGCCCTCTCCAACAAGTTCGGCCACCTGGTGCTCACCACCGGGAACAAGTCCGAGATGGGGGTGGGGTACATGACCCTGTACGGCGACATGGCCGGCGGGTTCGCGGTCTTGAAGGACGTTCCGAAGACGGAGGTCTATGCCCTCTGCCGCCTGAGGAACGCCCGGGGCCCCGGCGAGATCCCCCAGAGGATCCTCGAGAAAAAGCCCACGGCGGAGCTTCGCCCCAACCAGTTCGACACCGACAGCCTTCCCCCCTACGAGACGCTCGATCCGATTATGGCCGCCTATGTGGAGGAGGATCTGGGCTACGAGGAGATCGTGGGGCGGGGCTTTGCCCCCGAGGATGTCGCCCGGGTCATCCGGCTTGTCGACAAAAGCGAGTACAAACGGCGCCAGTCCCCCCCCGGGGTCAAGATCTCTCTCCGGGCCTTCGGGAAGGACTGGCGGGTTCCCATGACAAACCGGTTCAAGGGCGTCTAGCCCCACCATACAGCACAGGAGTAAAAGGCGCGTGTCGACTATAACGATCGAAGAGGCCATCGAACGGATCAGAAACGGCAAGATGATCATCCTGTCCGACGACGAGGACCGGGAGAACGAGGGGGACTTTGTCATCGCCGCCCAGTTCGCGACCCCCGAGGCGATCAACTTCATGGCCAAGTTCGGGCGGGGGCTCATCTGCATCACCCTGACCCAGGAGAAGGCCGAATCGCTTCACCTCGACCCCATGACCTCGGTCAACGAGGCCTCCTTCGGGACCGACTTCACCATCTCGGTCGATGCCCGGGAGGGGATCTCCACCGGGATCTCGGCCTTCGACCGCGCCCACACCATCCAGCTTATGGTCCGTCCCGAGGCCTCCCCTTCGGATCTCGTGCGTCCGGGCCACATCTTCCCGATCCGGGCCAAGCCCGGGGGGGTCCTGAAGCGGGCCGGCCAGACCGAAGGGTCGGTGGATCTCTCGAGGCTTGCCGGACTTATCCCCATGGGGGTGATCTGTGAAATCTTGAACGAAGATGGTACAATGGCGCGATTTCCCGATCTTCTGAAGGTCTCGCAGGAGCACGACATTCCCATTGCGACGGTCCGGGACCTGATCGCCTACCGCAAGCGGGAGGAGAAGCTTGTCACGGAGGTCGCCTCCGCCGACCTCCCGACAGAGTACGGCCACTTCCGGGCAGTGGTCTTTGAGGACATGGTGGGGACGGGGCCGCATATCGCCCTGGTGAAGGGGGAGATCGATCCCAAGACCCCCACGCTCGTCCGGGTTCATTCGAGCTGCGTGACCGGAGACATCTTCCACTCTTACCGGTGCGACTGCGGAACCCAGCTCTCCGAGGCGCTCCGCATGATCGAGCAGGAGGGCCGGGGGGTTCTTCTCTACATGAACCAGGAGGGGAGGGGGATCGGCCTTGCCAACAAGATCAAGGCCTACCGTCTTCAGGAAGAGGGGTACGACACGGTGGAGGCCAACCTGAAGCTCGGCTTCAAGGAGGACCTCCGGGACTATGGGCTGGGCGCCCAGATCCTCTGCCAGCTCGGGGCCGAGAAGCTCCTTCTCCTGACGAACAACCCCCGGAAGATCGTGGGGCTCGAGGGGTATGGACTCGAGATCGTCTCCCGGATCCCGATCGAGATCCCGGCCCGGGAGTCCAACAAGCGCTACCTGACCACCAAGCGCGACAAGCTCGGCCATATTCTCAACCATCTCTAACGACAAGGACGGACCCCGTCGTGAAAACCCAAGAACTCGTGGCCCTGCCTCCCCGGATCGGGGGGTTCCGCTTTCTCGTGGCGGTAAGCCAGTACAACAGCCTCGTGACCGACCGCCTGCTCTCGGGGGCCCTCGACACCTTCCACTCCTTCGGGGATGAGGTGGCGCAGGTCTCGGTGGTCCGGGTTCCCGGGGCGCTCGAGCTTCCCTTTGTCGCCTCCCGGGCGGCCGCATCGGATGCCTATGACGGGATCCTGGCGCTCGGGTGCGTCATCCGGGGGGAGACGGGACACTACGAGGCGGTGGTGGACGGGGTCACTCAGGGGCTGACCGCGGTCAATGCCCAGGGGACGGTTCCGGTGGTCTTCGGGATCCTGACGACCGACACCCTTCTCCAGGCCCTCGACCGGGTGGGGGGCAAGGCCGGCCACAAGGGGGTCGAGGGCGCCACGACCCTTCACCAGATGGCCCGCCTCGCGGGGGCGATCGCTCCCGAATCCCGGGGGGGACGGAGTTCGTGACCTCCGACCGGGAGACCCTTTCCTCTTCCCGAAAGCGTGCGCTCTCTTCTGCCCGGGGGAAGGTGCTCCAGCGTCTCTTCGCCGACGAATACGACCAGCATCCCACCGATGATCCCCTGACCAAGGAGCTGATCGGCTGGGAGGGGGAGGATCCGATGGCCAACGCCTATGCCGACCGCCTCTACGCCGAGATCCGGTTTAGGCAGGAGGAGGTCGACCGCGTGATTGTGGAGCTGGCCCGGGGGTGGAGCCTTGAGAGGCTCACGAGGGTCGACCGGAACATTCTCCGGATCGGTCTTTGCGAGATCCTCTTCGACCCGGAGGTGCCGTTCCGGGTCTCGGTCCACGAGGCGCTCGACCTGGCACACAAATATTCCGATCCGGAGGTCGTCTCCTTCATCAACGGGATCCTCCACGAGGCCGGGGTGCGCCACGCTCCCGCAAAGGGGCCCTACGATCCGGCTCCCGCCCCCCCGGGAAAGCCGTCCCGCTCACCTTTCCCTAAACAGGCCCCTAAACAGGCCCCGAAACAGGCCCCGAGACCCTCTCCGACCCCGGCGCCGACAACGGCTCCGACACAGGCCAGCCCCCAGGAAGGAAAAATGCCGGGGAAGCCCGCCAGGAAGGGGGGCAATCCGTGAGCCGGTCCGGTCATCGCACTCCCGGACCCCAGCTCGGGAACACCGGCATCTCGGGCCTTGTCCTTCTCTGGGACGAGCCGCTCTTCGGGAGCCAGCGTCCCCTCCGGATTTTTTCCCAGAGGGTCGGAGCTCCGCTCTCCCCCTCCCTGCTCTGGACGGACTACTGGTATTCGGGGCTGGTCTCCCGGACGCTGGCCCCGTTCTGGCGCAAGGAGCGAAAGCTGATCCCTCCTTCGTTTCTCTTCGTTCCCGCCGAGGGGCCCTTCCCGGCG
>DAHXNG010000013.1 GCA_027366615.1 Nitrospirota bacterium
AAAATCCGAAAACGGCCGTTGATCGACGACGCGGTCTCCGGGAACGGTGTCCCTCCGGACACTGAACGGGGAGGCGGGTTCCCTCTCCACAACTACGACACGGTCAGTCTTTTAACCCCGATCTTTTCCGCGGCCGCCTGCAGGTCCCCGTCGAGCGTGGCAAGCGGAAGCCCTTGCCTCACGGCCAGTTCGAGATAGGAGGCATCGTAGGAGGAGAGTTTGTAACGTCGGGCCAGATGAAGAGTTTCCGACAGCGCGTGAACGGAGGTCGCCGCATCCACCTCGATCACCAGCCCTTCCAGCATCTCGAGAAAGGTTCCGCTGCGCGCTTCCGTCACCAGGCCCCTAGATTCCGCCTTGGCGATGACGTTTGACACTTCGAGCCCCCACGTCACGGGAACCAGGGCATCGTCCCGCTTCATCGCGTCCAGAACCCTCCCGGCATAGATCAGATCCTCCGGCTTGCCGTCACCGAAAAACCAGCGCATGGTCACGGAGTTGTCCAGGACGAATCTCACGCCCGCCCCTCCTCGACAAGCTCCTTGATGTCGACGCCGCGCACCGGCTCTGTCATCATGAAAGACTTGAGCTTTTCCGCCGCGGAGGCCCTGTCGCGGACCCTCGCCCCCGCGCTGGGCACCAAGTCCGCAACGGCCTCTCCGCGGTTGGTAATCGTAAAACTTCGGCCGCTCTTGACCAAGCGCAACAATTCGGGAAGTTTTGTCTTTGCCTCATAGGAACCAATTTCAGTCTTCATCGCTCCCCTTCCCAAAGACGTTGCAAACGTTTAACAACCCTTTGTTAACTTACAAGACCAGTATACAGACCAGTCTAAATAACGTCAACGGGAGGTCCGGAACGACTCCTCGACCGGCATCCGGCTCGGACGGGAGCCCCCTACTGACCACAGATCTCTTCGAGGGCCGCCAGAACCCGCCCGTAGGGGATCCTCTCCTGCTCGAGACGCACCCCCCGCCCCCCCCTGACATGCTCCCGAAGGGTGCGATAAGCCTCCTCTTCGGAAGGGTGAAGGTGCGAAAGCTCTCCCTCGAAGGGGGTGGGCTCTTCGACCCAAAGCTCCCGATTAGAGAGGAGGGTCTCCCGATCCATCAGGAAGGAGCCGACCGTGGGCAATCCGCTCCGGATCCGGTCGAGGATCGCGAATCCGTGGGTATCGAGATCTCCCCAGTAGAAGATCTCGACCCCGGAGAGCCAGGAGACCGCAAAGAGCCGGTCGACGGCATAGCCAGAGCCGAAGATCACGAGGCTTTCCTGCATGTCGGGAAGGGCCAGCCCGTTGATCTCGTTTTCCACCACAAAGACCCTGCGGACGGGGAGCCGATTGGCGGCAAACTCGGAGACCCTGACCCCGAGATCGGAATACCCCCCGACAAAAAGCGCCGGGTCGAGAAGGCGAAAGCGGAGGAGCGGGGGCTTTTCGGCGAGCCCGTATCGGGCGGCAAAGCCCCGCGCCCCCGAGTGCTCCTGCCGGACCCGGCCAAGCGGGAGGATCCGGTCGAGAAGACCGGAAATGAGAGCCTTCCGGCCCTCGACAAACTTCGTGTCGACTCCGGGGATGTCGAGCTGGCGGAGATAGCGACCGTCCGGAGAGCTCTCCCGGAAATGGCGAAGAACGGTGAGGAGCGCGTCGATCTCCTCCTGGCAGTCGTAGAGCTCGAGAGGCCGCTCGAGGATCCAGCCGGCAGTCTCGGGAAAGGCATCGACCGCCTTTCTGGCGGCGGCAAGGAAGCGGGCCGATGCCTTCTCCCGGCCAAGGAAGCGAAGACACTCGGTCGCATCGGCAAAGACCACCGCCCCGGGGAGGCGTTGCTGCCCCAGTTGCCTGTGGGCCACCGTCCGCCATTCGATCCGGAAAGACGATCCCTCCCGGGCGGCCGCCGCAAGGGATCGAGACCAGTCCTGCACCTCTCCGAAGCGGTCGAGAAGTGTCCGGGAGGGGATGCGGGGAAGCGGGAGCACGAAGGGATCGGTCGCCCCCCGGAAGAGGGCCCGGAGGAGCTCCCCCCTCTCCCAGAGCCTTTGACAGCTCTTTTTGATCTCGGAGAGTCCGGGGAGACGGAGAAGGCCTTTTGCCTCTTTCTCCCCGGTATCGGAGCTCACGAAGGCGGTCCCTCGGCCGGCAGGGCGGGAGAGGTCTCCCGACTTCGCGCCTCTCGCTGGGCCTGCTCCTCCCGGTACTCCGCGATGGTAAGGTTTCTGATGCGGGACTCGAGGCCCCCCTCGTTGTGGACAAAGGCCACCGAGCTCACATAGGGCTCGATGATGTGGATCTTCTGGAGAGGGGTCACGACGAGAAGCTGGAGGGAGAGACGCTTGAAGAGCTCCAGGCCGTATCGTGCCGATTCGTCGGAGCCCCTCCCAAAGGCCTCGTCGATCACCACGAAGCGGAAGCTCCGGGTGCGGGGAGATCCCCATTCGAGGCCGAACTGGTAGGCCAGGGAGGCGGCCAGAACCGTATAGGCCAGCTTTTCCTTCTGCCCTCCGGACTTCCCTCCGGAGTCCGTATAGTGCTCGAACTCGGAGCCGTCCTCCCGCCAGCGCTCCGAGGCCCCGAAGACAAACCAGTTGCGGACGTCCGCCACCTTCTCCGTCCAGCGCCGGTCGAGATCGGAGAGCCCCTCCCTCCCCCGGAACCGCTCGATGATCCGGCGGACCTCGAGGAACTTCGCCTCCGAATAGCTCTCCTCCTCCGACCCCGTGGGGGCGTTGTCGGTACAGGCCCGGAGATCCTGCTGGAACTCCCGGATCTCGTTGTCGGGAGTCGTCTTGGCCTCAAGTACGATATATCGGCCGGTGTTGTAGTCGATCCCGGCGAGGGAGGCGTTGATCGCACCGACCCGTTCGCGGATGAGCTGGCTCTCGCGGGAGAGATAGGACAAAAACCCCGCCACCTCCCGGATCGTGTTCACATTCAAAAGCTCCTTGAAACGGCTCTCGTAGCGGGGAAGATCGTCGTTCTCGATCTTTTCGAGAAGGGCCAGGTAGGCGGGACCGGCATCGATACTGGCATCGAGCTCCCGGCCCTCCCCCGGGAACTCCCCCCGGAACTCCTGCATCTTCTTGCCCAGCTCCTCCCGGAGTTTTTCCCGCCGTCTTCGCTCTGCGGCACTTTTTTTCTCGAAGTGTTCCCGAACGGCCCGCTCCCGCACCGCAACCTCTTCCGGCCTCCCGGGCGGACCGGGGAAGAGGGGGGCGATCTCGCCTTCGATTCGGGGAAAGAGGAGCTCGGAGGCCGACGGGGGAAGGGCCGAAAGCTCCCGGTCGATCTCCGCAACCCGGGCGGCGTGCACTTCAAGCTGTCCCCTTTCCCGGCCCTCCCGGCTTGTCGTCTTCGAGATCTCCGCCTCGAGCCCCCCGATTTCCCGTTCGAGATCCGAAAGCTGCCGCTCGAGCGCCCGGAGAATGTCGGAGCCTTCCTCGAGCGCCTTTTTCTCCGAGAGGTGCCGGTCGAGATCGAGTGCCGTCTGACGCCAGGCGAGATCCCGAAACTCCCGGAACTCCCCCAGACGGACGATCCGCTCGAGCCTTTCGGAGAGCCGCCTGATCTCCCGATCGAGAGTGCGCTTTTCCTGCTCCTCTTTTTTTATCTGCGCCTCAAGCCCTCCGGCCTCCCGCTCGAGCGCCCGGATCTTTTCCTTGTTCGACCACCCCAGAACGTAGCGGGTTCGGTCCCCGATCGGGAACCGGTCGTCCTTTTCGTGTCTCTCCGGCCCTCCCTTCACCTGCCCGGCCCGCGTCAGGGCGCGGCTCTCCCGCCGAAAGCTCTCGATCTCCGCGCAGCAGGCGTAGTCGAATCGCGAAGCCAGATGCGAAGAAAGCCACCCGGCGTGCGGAGACCCCGGATGGATCTCGAGCCTTCCCACCAGGGAATTCGCGGAGAGCGGAGCGGGGGGAGGCCCCCCGCCGGACTCCTTCCGGACCCGGTAGTAGACGAGCCGGCCCTTGAGGGCGTTCTGGTCGACCCAGAGGGAGACGGAGCCATAGTGAGAATCGGGAACGAGGATCGAAAGGGCAAAGGAGTGGAGAACCCGTTCGATCGCCCCCTCCCAGTCCCGGAACTCCTCCCGCACGCCGATCTGCTCGCCCGCAAAGGGAAGATCCTCCTCCGCGATCCCCAGTGCATCGGCAAGGCTCCTGCGGAGAGCGAGTTGGGCGGTCGGGATCGAGGAGCTCCGAAGTCTGAGCGAGGTCACCTCCGACATCACCGCCTGGAGTCGCACCTCGAGTCCCTGCCGCCGGACCCCGACATCGGTCGCCTTCTCCCGAAGGCTCTCCATCCCCCTCCGAAGCTCCTCTCCCAGATCGGAGAGGGCCGAGAGCGTCTTGAGGAAGCTCTCGGGACTCTCTGCCGCCGGAAGGTCGACCTCCCGCGCCAGGGCGTCGTAGCGATCGGCCCGCTCCTTTTTCTCCGATCTCTCGGACTCGAGCCGGCGGATCTCCGAAGATAGCCAGGTCAGTCGGTCGCCGCCGTTTCGTGCGATGGAGGACCTCAGCTCGTCGCGCCCGGCAAGGGCCCCCTCCTTCCGGGAGGAAAGGGTCGCAAGATGGTGGGCCAGCTCCCGAAGGGAGGCCTCGATCCGCCGGACCTCCTCCGACCTGAGGGAGCGCTCGAGAGAGGCCATGTAGGGAGAGAGGAGCGCGGCCAGCTCCGACAGTCGTCCAAGCTCCGCCTCGACGGTGGCATGGTCGGCCAGAAGGGAGCGGATGGGAAGGAGCCTGTCGCGTTGCCGGCGGGCGGTGACCACCGCCTCATGGGCGCGGGTCAGGTCGTCGAAGTGGACGATGAGGGCCTCGATGCGGCGCTGGCTGTCGGCGGGTTCGAGCATGTGGTCGCGGACGAAGCCCGTCAGGTTCCCGACCGACTTCATCGAGACGCTCTGGTGGAAGAGGTCGAGGGCCTGGATGTTCTCGAGCCCGAAACGGCGCATGAACGAGGCGGCATAAGGGGCGAAGGCGTCGTGAACCTCGGTCTTGGGGAGGGACTTGAGGCGTTTTTTGAGCTCGGCGATATCGGGGCCGAAGCCCGAGAAGTGCTTCGCCGTCCCCAGGTCCCGCTCCGAGACGACATGGAACCTCGCAGGGGGCGACTGGCTGTCCTTCATCCAGAAGACCTGGGCCAGAGTCACGACGCTGTCGAGAGCGTCGTTCTTGAAGACGCACAGGATCACCGAATACCCTCCCGGCTCCCGGAGCGCCACGGGGCGGGCGGTGGCCCCCGTCTCCACCCTCTCCGACTTGTAGTAGCCCAGGACGTAGGACCTGAGGGAACGCTCCCGGGCATCGGCTCCGGCCGCCTTGTTGTAGGCGATCTTCTGGGGCGGGACGAGGAGGGTGGTGAGGGCGTCGACGAGCGTCGACTTGCCCGATCCGATGTCGCCGGTGACGAGGATGTTCTCCCCCCGGGGGAAGAGGCTCCAGACCCGGTCGGTAAATGTTCCCCAGTTATAGAGCTCGAAGCGGTCAAGCCGGAAGCCCGACCGGGGATCGACGAAAGACTCGGAGAACGGGATCTTCACGACTCCTCCCCGGAAAGGGCGATCCCCGACTCGCGGGCATAGACGGAGAGGGCCCGGTCGACCCCGTCGAGCCACTGGGCATCGACATAGGCGGAGATGATGCGCCCCACCTCGTAGCGCTCCCCCGAAAGGGGTCGAAGGAAGCCCATATCGGCGATCCGGCTGACATAGCCTGCGATCCTGTCCCGCTGACGGGCCTCGTTGGCCGTCTCCGGAAGAAAAAGACGAAGCATCTCGACCATGTCCTCAAGGGAGAGGATCAGCCGCCCCTCCCCGCTGCGGGCATCGGCCTCCGCCAGCTTCTTTCGGAGAAGGACCAGAAGGAGGGAGACCGGATAGCCCAGAGGGCGCTGGGCCATAAGACGGGGAAGCGCCTCCCCCCCGGAAGGGGGTTCGTCGGCCGATCTCTGCCGGAGAAAGGCGTATCCCTCCGCCTCGTCGACCACAAGATCGAGGCCGATCACCGCGACATAGTCCCGGATGCGGGAGCTGTGGCGAAGGCATGACTGCCAGAGCGCCGGGCCAGACTCGCGATAGAGGACTCCCTTCATAAGGGCAATCGTCGCCCGCGAAAGGTCCGCGGGAACCCCCGAAATCTCCTGGATCCTTTCCTCCTGATCCTGGCTCACGCCTCCTCCTTGGCTCCGTTTTTCGAAATCATACCAGAAAGTCCCGAACACCCGAAAACCCTGAGGCCCCCTACCTCCGGAAAAAAAGGATCCTGGCCAGCCGCGCGTCGCGCCGGACCCCTTCCTCGTCCCGCCAGGGGATCCTCTCCTCCCGAAGCTCGTCGACGACCGTCTCGGGACGCTCCGAGGCGATGACGAGATAGACCACGAGCTCGGCGAGCCCCCGGGTCAGGGGATAGCGCTCCACGACCTCGGCGAGCGAGACCGGGGAGCGCTCGGAGAGGAGCCGGTCGACCTGGCGCTCGAGCCTTCCCCGGTCGACATAGATCTGGGAAAAAAGACTCTCGGCGGAGGCATCCGACTCTCCCGGAAGGAGCGGACGGTCGGGGATCTGTGTCTTGACGGGAGGTCGGTAGATGGGCCGGTCGAGAGGAAGGGCCAGAGTGATGCGGGAGTCCTCGAGGGTTGCCACGGTCCGGTCGCCGAGCTCTCCCCGGAGGGCGAGGGCCTTTTTCTCGATACTCTTCACGATCTCCATGATGCGCCGGTTCTCGAGCCACACCGCCTCGTCGAGAAAGCGCCGAAGCTGTTCGGAAAGACGCGCCACCGTCCGTTGCGCGATCTCACCGGCTTCGAGCCAGTCGTAGTGGATCCGGAGAAGGCGACGGTCGGGGCGAAGCCTCTCCACCGCCTCGAGGGAAAAGACCTTTTCCAGAAGGGTGGAGAGCTCCTCCTGACGGGAGGCGCTCATGAGAAAGTCCCAGAAGGCCCGGAAGCTTCGCCCCTGATCGGAGTCGGAGATGGCGTCGCGCTCCCCGAAGACCTCGCGGAGAAGCTCCCCCTTGGCCCCTTCCCAGGTCGCGATCCGCTCCCGGACCTCCCGGTCGAGATGGCGGAAGTTCTGCTCCACGGCACGGAAGTCGGAAAGAAGAGCCCGGGCCGTGGCCTCGACCAGAAGAAAGCGCTCCCGGAGAGCCGTTTCGTCCATGAGTTCGAGATGCCCCTCGCGAACTCGGGAGATCTCGGCGTCGATCGCCGACCGGCGACGTTCGAGCTCCCGGATCCGCACCTCGGGGTCGGTCTCGCTTCCCTCCGCCATCTGGCGCAAAAGATCGAAGATGGTGAGAAGGCGGGAGGAGGTCCCGATGAAGGCCCGGTCCTCGAGGGAGGAGAGCCATTCGATGGCCTTCTCGGTCGCAGGCGTGATGTCGAAGTGGGGAAGGTCCGAGTCGACAGGATAGTATTTCCTGAGCCACCCCCGCTCGTCGGCGGCCCACTCCTCGAGATAGTCGGCCGCCTCCCGGGGATAGCTCGCCGGTCCCGCCGTCTCGCGGATCGAAAACAGGGCATCCTCGAGCCGCGAAAGGATCTCGGGGCGGGAGAGGGTCCGAACGTTGGAGAGAATAAATGCCTGGGTGAGGAAGCTCACAATCAGCGGGGCGTGGTCGGCCAGAAGAAGCCGCCAGGACGGATGGACGCGTCTTAAGGTCTCGAGACGGGCGTAGTCGATGGCGTAAACCCTCGGGATTGTGGGTGCGTGGCCGCTAGACGAGCGTTCTGGCGGCCTTCCCCAGGCCTTCGGAGGCCATGGGATGCTGGTCGGGGAAGTTCGCAAGGTCGCGGGCGGTGAGGCGGCCGGCCACGGCAATGCCGATCTCTCCCACAAGGGAGGCGGCATCCACGCCGACCACCGTCCCGCCCAGAAGACGAAGGCTTCCCGGCTCGAAGAGAAGGGTGATCCCCCCTCCCGGTTCGCCAAGGATCTGGGCCCGGGAGTCCTCCGAAAAATCATACCGAGCCGTCATGACCGGGATCCCCTTTTGGGATGCGACCTCCGGAACGAGCCCTACCCAGGCGGCCTCGGGGATCGTGAAGACGGTGACGGGAACGGCGGCAGGGTTGAAGGCGTCCACGACGCGCCCCCCCGAGAGGATGTTGTGGGCGGCCACAAGCGACTGGCGGACTGCGGCATGGAAGAGCGGCGATATCCCGTTGGCGTCGCCGGTCGCATAAATATGGGGAATCGCGGTCTGCATGGAGAGATCCACGACGATCCCGCGCGGAGTCGCCGTCCCTCCCACAGCGAGGAAGCCTTCCGGGACGACCGGCCGGCGGCCGACGGCAACCATCCCGCGCTCTGCCCGCACGGTTTCTTGAGACGCCTCTCCGACTTTGTAGTGGACCGCCACCCCTTCCGGCGTCTTTTCGGCCCCCTTAACCTCCGCATTGGGGATGATCCGGATCCCGGGGTCGAGAAGCGCCCGGAGCTCCGCCACCATCCCCCGGTCCATGCCGGAGAGAATCTGGGGCCCCCTTTCGAGGAGCGTCACCTCCGCCCCGAGTGCCCGAAACATGGAGGCGGTCTCAAGGCCGATGTATCCCCCGCCCACGATAACGAGCGACCGGGGACATTCGGTGACGCGGGGGTCGAGGGCAAAGAGGTCGTGGCTGTCGATCAGGAGCTCAGCCCCCGGAAAGATCGGCCGAAAGATCTCCGACCCGCTGGCCACAATGATATAGCGTGCAGAAATCCGCCGAAGTCCCTCGGGTCCCTCCACCTCCACTGTGTGAGCGTCGAGAAAGCGCGCCCGGCCCGTCACCAGAGAGAGTCCCGGAACCTTCTCGAGCTCGCGGGCATGCTGGTCGTATCTCAGTCTCTGGATCTGGTTCTTGCGGGCCACGATCGCCGGGTAGTCCACCCGGAGTTCCCCGGGAAGCCCCCGCGTCGCAAATCCCTTCTGGCGAGAGAGCTGAGCCGCCACCTCCCGAACCGCCTTCGAGGGGACACACCCCTCGGAAAGACAGTTTCCGCTCATGACCCCCTTGGTCTCGGCCATGACGACCCGAAGGCCCGCCCTGGCCAGAAGAAAGCCCGCCGGATAGGCCGCGCCTCCCGCCCCTATCGTCACGACGTCGACTCCGTGGGAGACGGCCACTCTGTCCTCCTGTCAATGAGACTGATAGCTCCTGCCCGTCGCGAGAGAACGGACACATAAAAAAGGGGAGAAGACCCCTGGCCTTCTCCCCCTTATCATAAAGACGAACCGGCTCAGTGCCGGGCGGCGCGAATCGCCTTCACAAGTTCGAGACCGGTGTGGATCGCCTTCTGGTTCTCGGCATCCCCCAACAGGGAGATCATCCCCATGATCCCCGAGCCGGTCCTCTCGCTGTCGGAGACTCGATTGACAGCGGAGTAGAGAATCTCTACCTCCGAGACCCAGTGTTCGAGGGTCACCATGAGCCGTTCGACAAACTGGTCGTTCATGATGCGGGTCAGCGCCACAACACCGGAGACAACGTCGGGCATCGTCTCGAAGGCCCCGACCTGGTCCATCCGTTGAACGGCCGCACTCATCCGTTCGATCGGCAGCGCCTTCAGCTGCTCGATCATTTGGCTTGCCTGCTCGACCTGGGCGACAAGCCGCTCGAGAAGACCGTCGGTCATCAGTCGGTTGACCGCCGCGGCGGCCGTTCCCACCTCCACCAAAATGTCCAGCCCCCCCGAAGAAACGAGAGGAGCAATCCGCTCGAGGGCCGGAATCACCCCTTCGACCTGCCGGAGCTTTTCGAGGACGGCAAGGATCGCCGGATCGGAGGCGCGGTCGAGCAGCGTCACCGCCCGTTCGGCCGACTCGGCAAGGCGTTCGACCATTTGATTCGAGCTGATATCGGTGAGAGCCTTCATGCCCGTCACCGTCTCGCTCAGCGTATCGAGGCGATCGAGGATCTTCAAAAGAAGTTCCTGCGTCGCCGGCTCCTCAAGTCGCAACTTGAGGCCGTCTGTCCGTGATTCCTCTCCCATCGCGCTCTCCTATAGAATGCCTCTCGAGGTCAGCCAGTACATCTTGTTGTAGGAAATCTTGAGCCAGTGGACCATCGTAGTCGGCGTGGGAGGGTTGGGGGGAGTGGTGTAGTTGAAGGAGATGTAGCTCGCCTGGTTGCGTCCGGTCTCGATGAAGCAGAAGACCTTCCCGTCATACTTGTGGGACGGCTTCTGGCCGGAGAGGAGGTCGACCACGTTCTCGACGAGGACGTCTGCGGAAAAATGGGCGGTCGAGCCTGCCTTGGAGACGGGGAGGTTGGTGGTGTCGCCCACGACGAAGACGTTCTCCGTCCCCTCCATCTGGAGAGTCTCCTTGTTGGTGGGGATCCATCCTCCCTCGCCGAGAGCCGAGTCGAGGATGACCTGGGCGCCGCGGTGCTGGGGAATGGTGATGAGAAGGTCGAAGGGAAACTGCCCCCCCTCCATGCTGTGGACGATCTTGTTCTTGGCGTCGACCTCCTTCATGTTGAAGAAGACCTCGTACTTGATCCCCCGCTCCTCGAAGACCTGGGCTCCCCACTTGGCCACGGCCGGGATGGTGTGGACCGCGCCCACCGGGTAGGTGTAGGTGATCTCGGTCTTCTCGCGAAGACCGCGCTTTCTGAGATACTCGTCGAGCATCAGGGTCACCTCGACGGGGGCCACAGGACACTTGTGGGGAACGCCCATCGAGATGACGATCCGGCCGCCGGTGAAAGTTCGCAGGGCATCGCGGAGCTTGATCGCTCCCTCCTCGGTGTGGAACCAGTGTCCGGCTTCGACAAGTCCCGGGGTCAGATCGGGACGGGGAACCGATCCCGTTGCGATGACGAGAATGTCGTAGGAGATCTCCTTCCCCTCCTTCGAGGTCAGCTTCTGTCCCTTGACGTCGATCTTCGCGATCGTGTCCTGGACGAAGGTGATCGAGGGATCGAGAAGGGAGCGCTGGGGCCGCTTGAGATCCTCCGGGCGGGACAGGTCGAAGGGAATGTAGAGCCAGCCCGGCTGGTATGTGTGGGTGTCGGTATTTCCAATCTGGGTGATCGAGACCTCCCGCGCGCGAAGCTCGCCGGGGATCTTTCTCGCAAGCTGATTTGCCACGATGGTTCCGGCGACGCCTCCGCCCAAAATCACGATTTTCTTGGCCATTCTGTCCTCCACCCTGGTCCTTTCGGAGCCGGAAAAATCACTTCCCGGAGCCGAAGGGCCGGATTCATCGATTTAAAAGTCATGAGGGCCCTTTCACCCTCCGGGCCTAGCGACTCTGCCCTTACGGGCGTGAAACGCTCTCTTTCGACTACCCCCCTCGGGACTGTCACGAACCGGCTCCCGGCTTTCGTCCGCATGATCGAGGTCTTCGAGTATCCGGGACTTTGAGGAAGCTCCCCGAATGGGTCTTGTCGAGCCGTTCGCACTGGAGCACCTTCGCCAAAAACCCAAAACGACAATGGCCAACACAACAATGGCCAACCCGAGAGTCGGATTCCTTTCAGGCTCCGCCGTTCACAACAGTGGGATTTGACCCCAATGGACGACTGATCCATTTCCCGAGCAGGGGGTCGAAAATAGGGAAGGGACCGGCAGGTCCGAAACCGTTTTTTCGACCCCCTGATTCTAGTCCAAACGACCGGATTCCGCAAGAAAGTTCGCCACAATCCCGGAGCAATCCGCGGGAAATTTGGAGAGGTGAAAAATGACATATCGGGGACCCTGTCTACGAAAAAACGGGCCTGCCGAAAAAAGACGGAAGAGGCCAAAGAACTCCCTCGGTTTTGCCACAGACTCCTTGAACCCGGCCCCCGGAGATCTCCTCATGCCGTTCGGGAATTGTTTTTATTCCGTCTTTTTCGTTGACAAGAAACCGTCCCCCGTGATGAAATCAGGGGACCGCGAGCCAATACCCGCAACAGGGACTGCGCACGGTCCCAGCCGTCTGCCGGCCCCCTACCCTTGACCGGTAGTCCTCTTCCGGCATCGCTCCGGATTGGAGCGATCTCCAAAATGCTCTCTTTTTTTTTGGGGGGGGGGGAACTCAGGGCTGACCGGGGAGAACCCGGCGAGAACTAAGGGGCAGAAGGGGATTCGGATCCGGTCGGGGAAGACCCGTCAGAACGACAGACGAATGATGCGAGGCCTTCCGGGCCTCCCATGAGACGACGCCGCGAGGCTTTCTTCGCCCCTCAGTCGTCCGGGGATTTCGACTCCCCCCCCAACGACTGAAACGGAGACGGACCTCAATCATAAAGCCTTTATCGGGGAGATCGAACATGAGACAGGACTGGATCAAGGGACGGACCGGAGTGGTCACCCAGATGCATTATGCCAAAAAGGGAGAGATCACCCCCGAGATGGCCTATGTCGCCTCGATCGAGAAGGTCGAACCGGAGTTCATCCGCTCCGAAATCGCCCGGGGCCGGATGATCATCCCCGCCAATATCCGCCATCCCGAACTCGTTCCCATGGGAATCGGCATCGGACTCAACTGCAAGATCAACGCCAATATCGGGAACTCCTCCCTCGTTCCCGACATCGAAAACGAGACCAACAAGCTCTCGGTCTGCCTGAAGCACGGAGCCGACACCGTCATGGATCTCTCGACGGGACCGAAGATCCCGGAGATCCGCGAGGCAATGCTCCGCATGAGCCCCGTCCCCCTTGGGACCGTCCCCATCTACGAGGCGATCCACCAGGTCGGAGACCCCCTCGAGCTAACCACTGAGGACCTTCTCCGGGTGATCCGCTCCCAGGCGGAACAGGGCGTCGACTACATGACGGTCCATTGCGGGCTTCTCAAGGACTTCATCCCCCTGACAGCCAGCCGGATCACCGGCATCGTCAGCCGGGGAGGCTCCCTCATGGCCCAGTGGATGCTCCGCCACGGCAAGGAAAACCCCCTCTATACCGCCTTCGACCAGATTCTCGAGATCTGCCGGGAGTTCGACGTCACGCTCTCCCTCGGCGACGGACTGCGCCCGGGATGTCTTGCCGACGCCTCCGACGCCGCCCAGTTCGCCGAGCTCGAGGTTCTCGGGAAGCTTACGAAGCGGGCATGGGAGGCGGACGTCCAGGTCATGATCGAAGGTCCGGGCCATGTTCCCTACGACCAGATCCCCATGAACGTGGAAAAACAGCAGATCCTCTGCCACGAGGCGCCCTTTTACGTCCTGGGTCCCCTCGTCACCGACATCGCCCCGGGCTACGACCACATCACCTCGGCGATCGGCGCCACAGCCGCCGCGACGGCGGGAGCGGCCCTCCTCTGCTATGTCACCCCCAAGGAGCATCTGGGTCTCCCCGACCTCGAAGACGTGAGAAACGGCATCATCGCCTACAAGATCGCCGCGCACGCCGCGGACATCGCGCGCCACAGGAAGGGGGCCCGCGACCGGGACGACAGCCTCTCCCGCGCCCGCTACGCCTTCGACTGGAAAAGCCAGTTCGACCTCTCGCTCGATCCCGACCGCGCCCGCTCCATGCACGACGAGACGCTTCCCCAGGAGACCTTCAAGCACGCGGAGTTCTGCTCGATGTGCGGACCCAAGTTCTGCTCGATGCACATCAACCACCAGATCCGCGAGGAGACGGAACGGCTCGTCTCGATCGACTCCCTCCCCCGCCAGGCGGTCTCCTGACCGGAGTGCAGGGGTAAATCAGTAAATGCGCGGCGGATTTTTTCTGTCCGCCGGGTACGCCATTGCCCCATAGGCCTCTCGGGACCGTCTCCGACTCTCGACTTCGAGTGTCAGGGGACGGTCCCGTTCTTGTTCCCGGGCTTGTTCCCGTTCTTGTTCCCGGGCTTGTTCCCGGGGGAAGCTTCCCGGCCGGAGCCCCCACACAGGGACAGGCTTCTGCGTGGAATCTCCGGACCCGGCCTGTGGTATGATGGTCCCGCCCTGTCGTTTGAAACGGCAAGAGGCCGACCCCTATCAAATGAGCGAAAGGATACGATGCCGGCTATTCGCCTGGGCCATCCCCTCTTTTTTCACAATATTCCCTTCGAGATCGAGGAGCGGCAGATTCTCCGGGAGATGCGCATCCCGAAGAAAGCCTCCCTTGCGGAGCTGAACGAACCGGCCATGGAGCGGGCGATCGGCCAGGCGATCGAAGAGGGATACCGGATGATCGAGGGCCAGGGAGTCTACAGGACCCTCACGATTACGGAGATCGGGGAGGACCGGGTTCTGACCCGGGAGAGCGAGACACTCTTCGTCGGACAGAAGATGGTCAAGCTCCTCCGGCATTGCGACTACGCCTCCCTGATCGTTGCGACCATCGGCCCGAAGATCGAGACGGAGGTCGACCGGCTTTCCGGCCCGGAGCCGGCCCACGCCTACTTTCTCGAGCGCGTCGGGGCATGGATGGCCGACTACATGGGCATCTGGCTCGACAGGATGCTCGAGCGGGAGATCGTCCGCGCGGGCTATCAAAGAACCTACCGCTTCGGCGTCGGCTACGGGGACTGGCCCCTCTCCTCGCAAACCGAAGTCATGGCCCTGACGGAGGCCCACAAGATCGGCATCGCCCTCAACGAGGCCTTTATCATGATCCCCCGCCTGTCCATCTCTGCCGTCATCGGATGGCAGAAGCCCGGGACAGGCCCCCAATCGACCCCCGACCCGGAGAGCGACTCTTGACCCCCCTTCTCGAACGTCTCAAACAGGACATCCTTATTCTCGACGGCTCCATGGGAGCCCTTCTCCAGGGCCGGGGGCTCCCCCCCGGCTACGCCCCCGACCTCTGGAATCTCGAGCGCCCCCAGGACATCCAGGCCGTCCACGCCGAGTACCGGGCCGCAGGCTCCGACATCCTTCTCACCAACACCTTCGGCGCCTCCCGCCGAAGACTCGCCGAATACCAGGCCGAGGGGAGGATCCGGGAGATCAATGTGGCCGGAGTCGACCTCGCCCGCCGGGCCGCCGCAGGAAAGGCCTACGTCGCCGGCGACATCGGGCCCTTCGGGTCGACCATCGCCCCCTTCGGAGACACCACCTTCGAGGAGGCGGTGGCGATCTTCCGCGAGCAGGCCGCCATCCTCGCCGCCGCCGGGGTCGACCTGATCGCCATCGAAACGATGTTCGACATCCAGGAGATGCGGGCCGCTCTTATCGGGGTCCGGGAAGGCGCCCCCCGCGTTCCCATAATGGCCTTCATGACCTACAACGCCGACGGGATCACCGACTCCGGATCCGACCCCGAGACGGTGGCCGCCGTCCTCGAGGGATTCTCGGTCGAGATCATGGGACTCAACTGTTCGGTGGGGCCGGAGGCCATGGTGCCGGTTCTCGAGCGGCTCGGGCGCGCCACCCATACCTATCTGGGGATCGAGCCCAATGCGGGCCTTCCGATCCATCGCGACGGCAAGACCGTCTATCCATCCGGCGCCGAAGAGATGGCCGCCTTCGCCCCCGCCTTCGTCGGGGCCGGAGCCAACATCATCGGCGGCTGCTGCGGAACGACCCCCGAATACATCCGCCTGATCTCGAAGAGGCTCAAGGGGACAAAGCCCCGCCGGAGAACGCAAAGCCCCCACACCCGCATCGCCTCCCGGACCGGCGTCGTGCCCATCGGAGCGGGAGTTCCCTTCGTCCTTATCGGAGAGAAGATCAATCCCACGGGAAAAAGGCTCTTCTCCGAGGCGATCGCCGAAGGACGCACCGATCTCATCGTGGCGGAGGCCCGGAAGGAGGCGGCCGCCGGCGCCCACGCCCTCGACGTCAACGTGGGGGTTCCTCTCGTCGACGAAGCCCAGATGATGGAAAAGGCCGTCATCGCCATCGGCAATGTCGTCTCCTCCCCGCTCGTCATCGACAGCTCCTTCGCCTCGGCACTCGAGTCGGGGCTCCGGATCTACCCGGGACGGGCTCTCGTCAACTCCGTCAATGCGGAAGAGGAGCGGCTCGAGGAGGTTCTTCCCCTGATCCGCCGCTACGGGGCCGCCGTGATCGCCCTCCTCTCCGGCGACGACATTCCGGAGAAGGCCGCCGACCGGATGAAGAATGCGGAGAAGATCCTGCGGGCGGCTGAGAGGTTCGGGCTCCGGCCGGAGGATATCGTCTTCGACACTCTGGCCCTCACCGTCAGCGCCGTCCAGGAGGCCGCCCGCCAGACGCTTGAAACGATCCGGCTCCTGAAGTCGGAGTGGAACGCCCGGACCATCGTCGGCCTCTCGAACGTCTCCTTCGGCCTTCCCATGAGGAAGACCGTCCACGACACCTTCCTTGCCATGGCGATCGGCGCCGGCCTCGACGGGGCTATTTGCGACCCCTATGACCCCCTCCTCCACCAGACTGTGGCGGCGGCCAGCCTCTTTGCGGGACGGGATCCCGAATGCCGGGCCTTCATCGACAAGGCCGCCGGATGGACACCCCTTGTGCCCCAGGGCGAGAAAGGGGCGGAAGGGACGACAGGCACGGCCGGAGCCTCCGCCTCAAAGACCCCGGATCACCCGCTCACGACCCGGGAAAAGATCGAACGCGCCATCATCGAAGGGGAGAGGGAGGCGATCGTCCCCCTCGTCACCCAGGCCTTAGCCGAGGGATCCGCCCCTTTCGAGATCTTCGTCGAACAGATGACCCCCGCCATCAGAAAGCTCGGAGACCTCTTCGGCGCCCGACAGAAGTTCATCCCTCACCTGATTGCCGGGGCCGACACCATGAAAAAGGGTGTCGAGGTCCTGCAGCCACTGCTCGAGGCCAAGGGCCCCACCCAGCCCAAGGGGACGATCGTCTTCGCCACCG
Source organism: Nitrospirota bacterium (assembly GCA_027366615.1). GTDB lineage: Bacteria > Nitrospirota > Leptospirillia > Leptospirillales > Leptospirillaceae > UBA4572. The sequence continues at coordinate 16,706 of DAHXNG010000013.1, forward strand.
TCAAGGGCGACATCCACGACATCGGCAAGAACATCTGCATCCTCATGCTCCGCAACTTCGGCTACCGGGTTATCGACCTCGGGAGGAACGTCGCGATCGAGACGATTCTTGAGACGGCAGAAAAGGAGAAGGCACAGATCGTGGCTCTCTCCGCCCTTATGACAACTACGATGATCCAGATGAAGGTGGCGGTCGACGCGATCCGCGAGAGGAATCTTCCTTACAAGGTCATGGTGGGGGGGGCGGTCGTCACGCCCAAGTTCACGACGGAGATCGGCGCGGACGGGTACGGCAAGGATGTGGGTGAGGTGGTTCCGCTGACGGAGAGGATCCTTGCGGCCCTTGCCGAAACGGGGAGAGTGCCGGAAGGGGTCTAGAGAAGGATCCGGAGACCGTCGTAGGCGGGACGGATCCCGGAGGGAAGCTCGGCCTCGAGCGTCGCGTGGTCCATCCGGTGGGAGATGTGGGTGATGTAGGCCATCCGGGGGGAGACCTCCCGGATCTCAGCGATGGCCTGGTCGAGCCCGAAGTGCGAGAGGTGGGGTTCGTAGCGAACCACGCCAACGATCAAGACCTTCGACCCCTTCATGACCTCCTTCCCTTCCGGGAGAACGGCGTTGCAGTCGGTCAGATAGACGAGATCCCCGATCCGGAGGGCGGTGTTCCGGGTGGGTCCATGCTCCACCAGAAACGGTCTAAAGGGAACGCCAAAGATCTCCATCGGACCGTCTAGGGTGTGAGGCACAAGATCGGGCCGCGTCACCCCTTCCCTGTTCACATCGGAAAAGGCATAGGAGAACATCGACCGGATCCGGTCGAGAACCGGGGACGGCGCGTAGATCGGGATCTCCCTCTCCATGATGAAGTTGAAGGTCCGAAGCTCGTCGAGGCCCAGAACATGGTCGGCGTGGGCGTGCGTGTAGACGACGGCATCGACTCTGTCGAGGCCATGTCGCAGGGATTGAAGGCGCAGGTCGGGAGAGGTGTCGACAAGAATATTCTTCCCGTTTGCGCTGACAAGGAGGGAGGAGCGGGTCCGATGGTTTCTCCGGTCTGGAGAGAGGCAGACGGCGCAGCGGCACCCGATCATGGGGACGCCCACCGAGCTTCCCGTTCCGAGAAAGAGAGCCTCCATGGAGGGAGGAGGTGACGAGGTCACATCCTCCCCCTCACAGAGGGCCGTACTTCGGGAGCGCCGGTCCCGGGGACTGGGCAAAAATCAGGGAGCGACGCGGATAATCTTGACATGGAGGATTGTCACCGGGGTGAGGGGACGGTCGTTCTTTCCGGTCGGAACCTGGGAGATCTTGTCGGCAACATCCTGTCCCGAGACCACCTGGCCGAAGATGGAATAGGAGCCATCGAGCCAGGTCGCCGGAGCCACGGTGATGAAGAACTGGCTTCCGTTGGTGTCCGGACCGGCATTGGCCATGGCCATGATGCCCTTGCGGTCGAAATGCAGGGAGGGGTCGACCTCGTTCTTGAACTGGTAGCCCGGCCCTCCGGTCCCGTTGCCCAGAGGATCGCCGCCCTGGATCATGAAGTCCTTGATGACGCGGTGAAAGACCAGCCCGTCAAAGAAGGCTCTCTTGACGGATGTTCCCGTCCGGGGGTCGATGAACTCCTTCGTTCCTTCGGCAAGGCCCACGAAGTTGGCCACCGTCTCGGGAGCCGAGGCGGGGAAGAGCTGGCAGACGATCGTCCCCATGGAGGTCTCGAGTTCGGCGTACTCTCCGGGGGGAAGGGATGCGGTATTTGTGGCTGCGGCACTGGCAGTCATAGGAATTCCTCCGTCTAGAAAGGTGGAAAGGAGCGGGGAAAGAAGGACGGACAGAACAAGAACCGTCAGGCCAAAGACGCCTTTTGTTTTCAATGTCATCATTTTTTCGAGGCCCTCCGTCTCTCCTGCTCGTTCAAGATACGTTTTCTGATGCGGAGGGCTTCGGGAGTCACCTCCATGATCTCGTCGTCCTCGAGAAATTCGAGGGCCTGCTCAAGGGAGAGCAACTTGGGGGGGACAAGGGTAATGGCTTCCTCGGCGTTCGAGGAGCGGATATTGTTCAGATGCTTCTTCTTGCAGGGGTTCACGGCAAGATCGGTCGGCCGCGAATGGGCGCCGATAATCATACCCTCGTAAACCTTGACCCCGGGCCCCACAAAGAGAACGCCGCGATCCTGAACACTTTCGAGGGCGTAGGCCACCGTCTCCCCGGTCTCCATCGAGATCAGGCCGCCGTTGACTCGTCCGGGGATCTCCCCCTTGTAGTCGCCGTAGCCGTGGAAGGTATGGTTCAGAAGGCCCGTTCCCTTCGTATCGGAGAGAAACTCGCTCCGGTATCCCAGAAGCCCCCGGGCGGGAATGAGGTACTCCAGGCGCACATGGCCATCCTGCTGGGGAGCCATGTTGAGCATCTCCCCCTTCCGGGGGCCCAGCTTTTCGATGACGGCGCCCACAAAGTCCTCCGCGACGTCCACGACGAGATACTCGTAAGGCTCCTGGCGCTGCGATCCCTCTCCCTTGAAGAGGACGTGGGGACGCGACACCTGGAACTCGTACCCCTCCCGGCGCATTGTCTCGATCAGGATGCCGATGTGGAGCTCGCCACGTCCCGAGACCTTGAATGCATCCGGGCTTCCCGTCTCCTCGACGCGAAGGGCCACGTTGGTGCGGATCTCCTTCATAAGGCGATCGCGGAGGTTCCGGCTCGTGACGAACTTTCCTTCCTGCCCGCAGAAGGGGGAGTTGTTCACGATGAACTCGAGCGAGATGGTGGGCTCACCGATCTCGATGGGGGGAAGGGATCCCAATTCGGTGACGTCCGAGAGAATATCCCCGATCCGGAGATCGTCGAAGACGGCCATCAGGATGATGTCGCCGGCTTTTGCGGAGGGAACCTCGACCCGCTTCAGCCCTTCGAAGGAGAGGATCTTCTTCACCTTGTTTTTCTCGACTAAGGCCCCGTCGACCACCCGGGCGATCGTCTCCCCGTTTGCAACCGTCCCGCTAACGATCTTGCCCAGGGCGATCTGTCCCAGATAGGAGTCGTATTCGAAGCTTGTCACCTGCATGAGGAAGGGGCCGTTCTCGTCCACCTCCGGAGGCGGCACGTAATTGATGATGGTGTCGAAAAGGGCGATCAGATCCTTGCCCTCCGCAGTGGCATCGAGGGAGGCAATCCCCTTCTTGGCCGAGGCGAAGACAGTCGGGAACTCCATCTGGGCATCGGTGGCGCCGAGCTCGATGAAGAGGCTGAAGACCTCGTTCTGAACATCGATCGGCCGGGCTCCCGGACGGTCGATCTTGTTGATCACCACCACGGGACGAAGGCCCATGCGAAGAGCCTTGTTCAGCACGAAACGGGTCTGGGGCATCGGACCGTCGAAGGCGTCGACCACAAGAAGAACACCGTCCACCAGTGTCAGAGTCCGTTCGACCTCGCCGGAAAAGTCGGCGTGGCCGGGGGTGTCGACAATGTTGATCCGGTAGTCCTGGTAGAAGATGCAGGTATTCTTCGCCA
>DAHXNG010000027.1 GCA_027366615.1 Nitrospirota bacterium
AATCGTGCCTCGTGGCTCTCCCGCACCGGGGCGGCGAGATCCCGGCGGAGCCTGAAAAAGGCCGGACGCCCCTCGACCATGATCGGATCGGAGGAGAGGGGGCGGTCCCACTCGTAGAGGAGGTGGCCTTCGAGGAGGTCGGGAAGGGCGCGGCCGAGAAGGCGTCCCCCGGCCTCTCCCACGACCCCGATGCCGGAGACCTCCGACCGGAGGATAGAGAGAAGGATCTCCCGGTTTATTCTTCCCCGGGAGTAGAGCTCGCGCCAGTCGTCGGACTCAAGCGAGGTCCGTCCCCCAAAAAGGGCCGAGGCCTTTCGGATCGCTTCGAAGAAGGGCAGCTCCTCAAACTCGTGGAGCGGGTTGTGGTGGATAAAGGTCGTCATCCGGTAGACGAAGGAGAGGGCCTCGGAGGCCAGCTCCACATGGGACCTGAGACCGATCCTCTGGCCGTCGGAGATGCCGGAGAGGTCCCACTTCCCGGTCCGGGGGGAGGAGGAGAGAGCGGTCTTCACCGGCCCGCCCCCCCGAACCAGCCCAAGGTTCCCGCAAAATCCGTGAGAAGCAGAAGGAAGGAGGCCGTTCCCAAGGCCCAGAGCTCCCCTGGCCAGAGGGTTTTGACGATCTCGCGATCCCCCCGGGAGAGCGGCGGCTCCATCCCCGAGAAGAAGCGCCGGAGGGCGGCGAGAGTCAGGGCAAAGGTCAGGAAAAGGCCTGCCAGAACGCCGATTCCCAAAAGGGGTGACCCGTCGTAGATCCCTTCGATCAGGCGCCATTCTCCCAGCAGTCCACCCACGACGGGCAGGCTCATTCCCTGAAAGGCGGCGAGAAGGAAGGCCAGTCGAAGGGGGGCAATCATTGCGCCGGCACCGGACAGCCCCGACACGGTCCGGACCCGGAACCTCGCAATGAGGGCGGAGAGAACAAGCCCCCCCAGAAGGGAGGCCTGGGGAAGGAGGACGGCCAGAAAGAGCCCCCCCTCCCGGCCTGCGGCGGTTCCGGTGAGAAGCCCCGCCACCATGGCGCCCATGCCGGCCGAGGAGAGGCCGTCGGCCACCTCCTGAACGTAGTGGGCCGTCTTGGCCCGCACGAGACCCAAAAGCCCCCACCCGAGAACGATCCCTTCCAGAAGGGTGGTGTCAGAAAAAATCTGGGAAGGCCAGACGCGAAGAAGGTCGAAGACGAGAAGAGGCGGAAGACACAGGAAGAAAAGCATGTCGAGCTGAAGAAACTCCGGGGCCACGACTCTTTCCGATCTCCGGGAGAGCGGAGCCGGAAAAAAAAGGAGAATGGCGGCAAGGAGCATTCCCCCGCCGGCGGGGGTCGCAACAAGCGTTGCCCTGAAGGAGAGGGTCAGGACCAGAAGCGACCCCGCTAGAACCCGCAGGAGAAAGCCATTCCGGTAGGCTCCGGGATAGGCCCCCCCCAGGAAACCGGCGCCCCCCAGAAGGAGAAGGCCCAGGAGCCCCCCGCCGGCCAGGACCCCGGAATCGCCACTCTCGAGAAAGGCGGCGCTCCCCGCCGACAGGAGAAGACAGGGGAACCAGACGGCAGGAAGCCGTCCACCCTTTGGCGACCCGGCCTTTTCCGTCAAAACAAGAAGGAGCGGAAGGAGCACCGCCCCGAGACAGAGACAGAGAAGGAGTCCCTCCCGGGAGAGGCCCCCGGCAATGACAGGGGAAGAGGCCGGAAGTGACAGGATTCTGGCCAAAACCCACAGGAGAAAGAGCGCGACCGGGAGAACGGTCGCCAATGACCGACTCCGCCCGGAGGGGAAGAGCCTTCGCAAAAGGGGCGAAAAAAGCGGAAGAGCGAGAAAGGGGAGAATGTTCAGGGGAAGAGCGGCCATCACGCCCTCTCCTTCCCGTCGAAGAGCTCGCGAAGACGCCAGAGCAGGCGGTCGACCGGCTCGACCACCCGATGGAGAAGAAGGTGCTCAACCGACCCTCTGTTCAGGAAGAAGAGATACAGGGCCTCCTGGCGCGAAAGGATCCAGGGGGGAAGGATCTGCCGCCCCCGGACCCCCCTGAAAAATGCCACGACCCAGCCCGCCACGATTACGGAGGTTATGAGAAGGACGATCGGGGTAAACATCACCCACCCGACCCCGCCGGAGGAAAAGAAGAGGGCGCGGGTCGCAGGGTCGGGATAGAGAAAGAGGTTGAACTTGTGGGCCGCCCCGATATAGCCATAGACGAAGAGGACGAGAACGGCCGTCCAGGGAATGGCGGCGGCAAAGGAGTCGAAGAGGCGGGCCCGGGTCAGGCTGATGGTCACCTGGGAGACCGTGACCCAGCTGAAGAAGAGAAAGACGACCGTCCCCTCCTCGCGAGACAGATGGATATCGGCCAGCTGATGGGCGCCAAGAACGATGACGAGGGGGAGCACCAGCGTCACGAGGGCGACCGGAAGCGCCCGGGAGAGGTGGAACCCCTCGGGAGTTGCGGGCTCTTCGGCCATGCGGCGCGGGATCGAGGGATCCTTCCGGGCGATCGCAATCGCCGTTCCCGATTCGAGAAAGAGCGTGGCCTTGAAGATGCCGTGGGCGATGAGGTGGAAGACGGCGAGCGAGAAGGCTCCGAGCCCGCACTCCATCGTCATGTAGCCCATCTGTCCCATGGTCGAAAATCCGAGCTTTCGCTTGACGTCACTCTGGGTGAGCATGGTCGATGAGCCGAAGAGGGCTGTGAGGAATCCCACGGCAAAGACAAGATGCATGGAAAGGGGAGAATGGGCAAAGAGGATCGATGTCCTGTTCATGAGATAGCCGCCGGCGTTAACGATGCCGGCATGCATCAGGGCTGAGACCGGAGTCGGCGTCTCCATGGTGTCGGGAAGCCAGAAGTGAAAGGGGAACTGGGCCGACTTGGCCATGCATCCGACAAAGATGCAGAGAACGAGGGTGGCCAGCGTCCCCTGGGAGACCGCCGCGGGGGAGTCTCTCAAGATGTCGGCGATCCGGCCGAGGTCGAGGGTGTGGAAGCTCTCGTGGGCGATCAGGATCCCGGCTAGCATAAACATGTCTCCCGCCCGGTGGACGAGGAAGGTCTTTCCCGCCGTATCGACGGCACTTCTCCTTCGGCGGTTGTGGGCCATGAGGAGGTAGAGACCGAGGCTCATGAGCTGCCAGAAGACGAAGATGAGCAGGAGGTTGCGGCTGGTGACGAGCATGACGAGCACCGAGGTCTCGGCGGCGACAAGAGAAAAGAAGCGACCGTAGTCCGGCTCCCCGAGGATGTAGCGGAGGGAATAGGCCTGGACCACCGTGCTCACACCGGTGACAAGAAGGACCATGATGGCGGAGAGACGGTCCACTCCCCACAGGGGACCATCGGTGAGCCCGGGGAGGGTGACCGGAAGACGAAGGATCAGCGGCCCCGAGGCGATCACTCCCCAGAGGACGAAAAGGCCAAGAAAGAAGGAGAGGGCGGTCGAAACAAGGGCGATGAGGGCGGTCCGGGGGGACTTGACCCCGCACGCGTCAAAGAGGAAGAGAAGGAG
>DAHXNG010000055.1 GCA_027366615.1 Nitrospirota bacterium
AGAACCGAGTCGGCCAGCGTCCGCTCCGCTCCCGTTCCTGCGACGACGACCGCGCCGGCCATTTTTTCGATCCAGAGCGCAGCAAGCCGGGCGAATCTGTCCGGAGGCCAGCGCTTGAACCAGTGCCGCCCCCCCGGATGAAGAAAAAGAAGGGGAACGGTATCGAGATCCCTCTCCCGGATCCACTTTCCCGCCCGCGCAATCCACTGGGGATCGGGAAAGTAGGCTTTTTCCCCGGACTCCCCCATCGGGACTCCAAGGGCCGAGAGAAGTCGACCGTGCATCGCGACGATATGCTCAGGCCCCCGATTGAGATCGACCGGGATCCGGATCTCCCAGGGGCCCCGGTCGAGGTCGGCCGCCGCTCCCGCCGCACCCGACCGCTTGGCTCCTCCGAATCGGGAGAGCCAGCGTGAGCGGTCGGAGACCGTCAGATCGAGGAGAAGGTCCGGGCGGATCCTCCGGAGTAGGACGGAAAGTCGCGCGGTCGAGAGCCCCCGGGAGAGGGAACCGCCGCGGGCCAGGGTGTGGAGCTCTACCCCGGGAAAGCGTTCGAGGGGATAGGTCGTCCCCTCGTTGACGATCGCCACGATCCGGGCCGACCGGTCGAAGCTCTGGATGGCCCGGATGAGCGGCACGAGAAGGATCGTATCTCCGAGATAGCGGGTCCGGATCAGGGCCACGGTCAGGGGCATGATCCCCTCCGCTCTCCCGAAGGAGCGGCATGTCTTTTTTCGATTTCCTCCTCCATGGCCTCCCAGACCTCCTCGATTGAGATCTCCTGCATGCACCGGTTGTCGGGACAGTGGTTGGCGAAGGACTGGCAGGGCTGGCAGGCGAGGCTCGCCTTGAAAAAACGCCCCCGGAACGGGGCATAGGAGACGTGGTCGCCCGGGCCGAACAGGACGAGAACCTCCCGGCCCACGGCCTGCGCCAGGTGAAGGGGCCCCGAATCGTTGCCGAGGATCCCCGAACTCAATTGGCAGAGACCCTTGAGGGAGCCAAAGGGGAGATCCTCATAAAACGAGACCCCCTCCCGGCTCGTTAGCGCGTCTCTCACAGCCCCCATTTGGAGGCGGTCGCTCATCGCTCCGAGGCAGAGCACTCCGAATCCGCGGGCGACAAGGCGCCGCGCGATTTCGGCAAAACGTCGTGGCGGCCAGTTCTTGGCGGAGATCCCCGAGCCGCAGAAAAAAATCCAGAAGGCCCGGCCGTCCGGAAGGTCTCTGGCAAGGAACTCCCGGGCAGAGGCGACATTCTCCTCCGAGACGTGAAGGGAGGGGGGATGGGAAGGGCGAGGAGGGGCAAAGGAGTTTGAACTGTGGGGGCGGAGCCGGGAGGCGAGATAGTCCATGCGGTCGACTGTGAGCGCCAGCTGGACCGGAGGTGTGGTGGTCAGGGTAAAGACGCGGCGGTCGAGAAGGCGTTGTGCGAAGAAGTCTCTGTCTACGAACCCCACGCGACTTCGGGCTCCCGTGGCGAGGGCAATCATCCTCGACCGGGGGCCCCTGGAAAAAAAATCCACCGTCAGATCGTACCGGGTCTCCCGAAGGGAGCGAAGAAAATGAAAGTATCGGGAGTGGTAAGGAAAAAAGGTGGTCCCGTTCCGTTCGGGGAGCGCATAGACATGGGCGAGGGAAGTTTCTTCGCCGAGAAGCCGGTCGAAAGGCCTTCGCGTCAGGTAGTCGATCCGGGCCTCGGGGAAAGATTCCCTGAGGGCGGAGAGGACCCCTGTGGTGAGAATGACGTCGCCCATGGTCCGGATCCCGATCAGGAGGATTTTCTTGACGGATCCGCCGGAGGGGATCAGGGGCGGCCTTCCGTGACGGGAAGGGCCTCCTCGACGAGCATGACGGGGATGTCGTCCTTGACCGGGAAGAGAAGCCTGCAGGCGTGGCAGGCAAGGCCGGGAGGGGCCTCCGAGAGCGTCAGCGGTCCCCGGCACTGGGGGCAGACGAGAATCGAGAGAAGAAAGGGATCGATGGTCAATGAAGGCCTCCGGAGGAGAAAAATGGGGACACGCCGACGTCGGGTCCGGGTGC
>DAHXNG010000064.1 GCA_027366615.1 Nitrospirota bacterium
CGGGAAAGCTCCGAGAGAATCCTCTCCCACAGGGAAAGGATATCACGGACGGACTCCTCCGTCCCCTCCCTCGAGAAATATTCCTGACAGGCCTCGAGATAGACCTTCTGGATCTCAAGGGCCGTAAGCTCCTTTCCCGACTCGAGCCGGACACGGATCGTCAGAGAGGGATCCTCGGAGATCTTCCGAATGGCTGCGATAGGATCCTCGATACTCATCCGGTCGGAGATCCCTCCGGCCTCGACGACCTCGAGCACCAGCGCGGTGGTGGCGACCTTGAGAAGGTCGCTCACCTCGCTCATGTTCGAATCCCCCACGATAATATGGAGGCGCCGGTATTTTTGGGGATCGGAGTGGGGCTCGTCGCGGGTGTTGATAATGGGCCGGCTCGAGGTCGTCGAACAGGAGATCTTCTCCCTGATGTGGAGGGCCCGGGGAGAGATCACGAAACGGACATGATCCTCGGCATCGCGAACGAGACCGCCGGCACCGGTCACGACCTGCCTTGTCACAAAGAAGGGGATGAGGCACCGGGAGAGGCGCCAGAAGGTCACGCTCCGGTCGATCAGATAGTTCTCGTGGCATCCGTAGGAGTTTCCCGCCGAGTCGGTATTGTTCTTCAGAATGTGGATCTCTCCCTCGATCCCCTCGCGAAGAAAGACCTGGGCGACCCTCTCCGCCGCCCGGGACAGGATTCTCTCCCCGGCCTTGTCGAAGAGGACAACATCCCGGACACTGTCGCACTCCGGGGTCGAGTACTCCGGGTGGCTCCCCGTATCCTGGTAGATGCGGGCCCCGTTGGGAAGGAAGGCATCCCGGGACCAGCTGTTCGACATTATCCCCTGGAAGAGATACTCCAGTGCCCGCTCCGGGGGAAAGATCCGGTCGCCGTGATTGACGAAGAGAAAGCCGTATTCGCTTTCGAGCCCGATGATCCTTCGGTGCATGCACCCTCCCTGCGGGACTTTCTCTAGCTCCCGTCCTCCAAAAGTCTGGCAAGTCCGGAGGAATCTATCCTCCGGAAGACCCGTCCAGACAGGGAGCGGTCGAGAAGGCCCACCTCCATCTGGGAAAGCGGCATGGGAGTTCCCGAGAGCTCCCCAAAGGCCTCCCGAAGGAGGCGCACAGCCCGGGCAAGCGGGGGAGAGTCGGACACCTTTTCCTTGAGAAGGGCGGAGAGCGGTTCGGCCTTCCCCCCCACCGCCGCGAGCAGCGGCTCGTCGAAGATCGAGCCATCGTAACTGATCCGGTAGATCTCGTCGGGGCGGCCGTTCGAGCCGAGCTCAGCCAGAACGATCTCCACCTCGAGAGGCTTTACCTCCTGGCTGAAGGCCGTTCCGAGAAGCTGGGAATAGGCGTTGGCCAGCGAACGGACGGTGACGTCCTCGCGACTGTAGGTATAGCCCTTCAGGTCCGCATGGCGGATCCCGGCCTTTCTGAGGTTCTCGAACTCGCTGTATTTGCCGACGCCGGCGAAGGCGATACGGTCGTAGACCTCCGAAATCTTGTGGAGGCTGGCCGACGGGTTGTCGGCCGCGAAAAGAATGCCTTCGTTGACGCGAAGGACAACGGCGGAGCGGCCCCGGGCGATTCCCTTGCGGGCATACTCCGCCTTGTCCTGCATAAGCTGTTCCGGCGAGACATAGAAGGGCATTGCGGCCACCGTCTACTCCTTTTTCCTGAGGCCTTCGACGAAGGTCCGGTAATAGGCTGCGACATCTCCCTGAGTCCTCTCGAGAACCCCGTCGGCCTCCATCGTAAAAACCGTGGGATAGATCTCCCGAACGAAGTCGGGCCCCCCCGTGCCAAGATCCTCGTCGGCCGCCTCGTAGAGCGCCCGGAGCGCTGCCTTTACAGCCTCGTCCCGATCCATCCCCTCCCGGTAGAGCATCTTGAGGGCGTTTCTGGCAAAAAGGCCTCCCGAGCCGTTGGCGTGGTAGGCCTCCTCCTCGTAGCGGCCTCCCGCCGGATCGTACTTGTAGATACGTCCCCGGCCGGCATCGGGATCGTACCCGGCAAAGAGGGGGACAACCACCAGCCCCTGCATGGCCATGGGAAGGGCTTCCCGGACCATAAGGCCAAGCTTGTTCGCCTTCCCGGCGGTCGTCAGCATCACCCCCTCGAGCTTCTCGTAGTGCTCGATCTCGACCCGGAACAGACGGGCCATCTCGAGAGCGGGCCCGGCGGCACCGGCGATAGCCACGCAGGAATAGCGGTCGACGGGAAGCACCTTGGAGATGGCGCGGCTCGCCACCTGATAGCCTTCGGAGGCCTGGCGATCCCCGGCCATGACCACGCCCCGGTCGTAGCGCAGGGCGAGGATGGTCGTCGCGTGGGGAAGAGCTCCCGCAAGGGAGGGTCCCGGAGGCGGCGGGGAGGAGGAAAACCTTCCGGACGCCCGAAGGCAGTCGAGAAAGGACGAAGAGTCGAAGCCGACCGGCAAGCCACGAAAGCGCTGCTCCTCCACCGTTATTCTCCGCCTTTCTGGACAAAGGATTTTACAAACCCTGCCGCATTCTTCTCAAGGACCTCATCGATCTTGTCGAGGATGTCGTCCGCCTCCTCCTTCGCCTTCCGGGCCTGGCCGGAAGCCTCCTTCGGCACCTCCGGCGGAGACTCTTCCGGCTTCGGTCCCCGCTTTTCCGTGTGCTTCGACGTCTGGCTCATCACTCATCCTTCCCGTTCTTCGGCCCGCCTGCCGGCCGGCCATGGCTGTCAGTTCCGCGAACGAGCTCCGAAAGAAGCCCGGCCGTCGTCCGATGGCGCTCGATCAGCGCTCCTGCAATCTTCTGGGTTCCCCGGCACGGATCCTCGAGCGGTATCCGCTTGAGGGAGGCCCCCCCGTCGTCGACCACAACGCTACTCCAGGAGACCGCCGCCACCTCCTTCGGATACCGGCGAAGCATCGTCCCCCGGAAAAAGGCCCGGGTGTCGGCGGGAGGGTGTAGAAGCGCCTCCCCGATCTCGGCCTCCTCGAGGAGCCGGACCACCTCTCCCCGCTCCTCGAGAAGCCGGAAGAGGCCCCGGCCGCCCTTGATATCGTGATACTGAAGGTCGATCATCCTGAGCCTGCCATCCCCGGGAGAGATCTCCCGGGAGGCGGCGTAGCGGTCGAGAAGCCCCTTCTTGATGATCCAGTCGACCTCCCGGTCGAGGCCCCGGGGGTCGCTCGAGTCCGCGGACAGGGTCCGAAGACGGGAAAGGACCGACTCCCATCGGTCGAGGATCTCCCGGGTCTCAGGCCCCATCCCCTCCCGCAGGAAAAAGCCCCCGACGAAACGCGCGATCGTCTCCGCCAGATCGAGCACGCTCATCGTCCTGCCGTCTGCCAATGCCAGAGGCGTCCGGAGGGTCAGGTCGCCGGAGACGGCGTGGAAGGCCGCAACCGGATCGGCCAGGACAGGGATTCCGGCTGACTGCTCCTGCGGTGTGGCCCCTTCGAGGGCGGAAAGAAGAAGGAGGGTCGTTCCGACCTTGAGGAGCGTCGAAAGCTCCGAACAGTTCGAGTCCCCCGTGATGACGTGGAGCCTTCGGTAGCGATCGTTTTTTGCATGGGGCTCGTCCCTCGTGTTGACGATTCCCCTTCGCGCCGTGGTGGAGAGCCCCACCGGGACCTCGAAAAACTCGGCCCGCTGGGAAATCTGGAACCCTCTCTCCTTCTTCCGGTCGGAGACGACCTTGCCCGCCCCGCAGAAGATCGCCCGGCTGACGAGATGGGCTGTGAGGCCGGAGACAATCCGCTCGAAGGGGAGGGAGCGGGCAACCAGGTAGTTTTCGTGGTAGCCCCAGGAGTTCCCGAACCCGTCGGCATTGTTCCGGAAAACCCTTATAGAGCGGCCCCGGGTATCGGCCTGTTCCCACCGGGCAAGGCAGGATTCGAGAAGGCGATCTCCCGCCTTTTCGAATCGCAAAATATCCCGGAGGCTGCGACACTCGGGCCCCGAATACTCGGGATGTCCTCCGTCCACATAGAGCCGGCCTCCGTTGTAAAGGGCCCGGTTCGTGCGACGATTCTCCCCGCGTTCGGGTCGTTCGTTGCGCCCTTCGGCATAAAACCCCCGGGCGTCGCGGAAGGGATCCTCCGGCTCGTAGTCCCAGAGCGCCTCCCCGGCATAGTCGGCCGGGAGATTTCCCACGAGCTCGTGGGAGATCTGGGCGGAAAGCTCTCCGATCTCTCCGGTGGAGAAGGAGATCCCGTATTCGACCTCCGTTCCGGCAACCCGGCAGGGAGCACCGGCCCCTCCCGCGGAAGAGGTCCCGCCGGAGGTCGGGGAACAGTCGGTCACAGGTAGTGCCCCACCGGGAGGGTCTCGACGGGACGCTCCCTCGCCTCTCGCGAGGCCAGGGTCTTGACGGACGCGATCCGTTCATCCTTGCGGCCCGAGATCCGGGCCCAGTCGTCGGGGTTTGTTGTATTGGGAAGGTCCTCGTTCTCCTGGAACTCCCGGCGAACGGCCCGGGAAAAGTCCTCCCGGGTCAGACCGTCTTCGCCCGTTTGGGACAGGCTTCGCTTGATCGCCGTCTGCTTGGCCCGGGAGACGATCCCCGCGATCATCGCCCCCGAAGAGAAGTCCTTGAAGTAGAGAACCTCCTTCTCCCCGCTGGCATAGGTGACCTCCAGGAAGCGGTTCTCGGAGGTCTCGGCGTACATCTCCTCCGATACCTGGTCGATCAGCGCCAGGACCGCCTCCTCCGGAGAGGAACTCCCTTCTAAAAGAGAGGGCGCAAGGGGCAGCTGCCCGGTGAGATAGCGCCGGAAGATCGCCTGAGCCTTCTTCCGGTCGGGGCGATCGATGCGGATCTTGACGTCAAGTCGGCCCGGACGGAGGATGGCCGGGTCGATCAGGTCCTGCCTGTTAGAGGCCCCGATCACGATGACGTTCTGCAGGCGCTCGACTCCGTCGATCTCCGCCAGGAACTGCGGCACGATGGTGCTCTCCATGTCGGAGGAGACGCCGCTTCCCCGGGTGCGGAAGAGGGAGTCCATCTCGTCGAAGAAGACGATGACGGGATACCCCTCCCGGGCCTTTTCCCGGGCCCGGGAAAAGACCTCCCGGATCTGCCTCTCCGACTCCCCTACATACTTGTTGAGAAGCTCTGGCCCCTTGACGTGGAGGAAGTAGGACCGGGCATCCCCGCCCCTCTCGGCCATCCGGCGGCCGATCGAGTTGGCCACCGCCTTGGCGATTAGGGTCTTGCCGCATCCCGGAGGACCGTACAGGAGAACGCCCTTCGGGGGAGCCAGCCGGAAGCGGGCATAGAGCTCAGGGTGGAGGACGGGAAGCTCCACGGCATCCCGGACCATCTCGAGCTCTTCGTCAAGGCCGCCGATCTCTTCGAAGGTCACATCCGGGATCTCCTCGATGACGACCTGGCCGACCTCGCTCTTGGGAACCCGTTCGAGGGCAAATCCCGAGCGAAGATCGATCAGAAGCGGGTCCCCTGCGGAGAGTTCGCTTCCCGCAAGTGCAGGAGAGAGAAGTGCTACCCGGTCGATCCCCCCCTCCCCGGTCACGAGAAGGCGATCCGAAGAGAGGACCTCCTTGAGCGTCATGATCTCCCCCATCCGCTCATCCGGGGCGCGTCCGACGACATTGAAGGCCTCATTGAGGAGCACCGCGTCGCCGGGACGAAGGGTCTCGGGATCGACCCCCCTGTCGGCGGTCACGCGCATCTTGCGCCCCGCCACAACGACATCGACCGAGGGTTCTGCAGGAACCCCCCGCGGAGTCATGGCCCCCGCGGGGGGAACGTTGGCGGAGAGAACGACCGCATAGCTTGAGGGGGGGGTGGTAAGGCGGATCAGCTCGTCGCGCAAGGCCTGGATCTCCTTGCGAGCCTTCTTGAGGGTCTCTTCGAGCTTCCGGTTCATCTCTCCGGAGTTCTCGAGCATCTCCCTCGTCTCGGCGTGGGCGCGCTCGATCCTCTCGAGATGGTCGATACGTCTGCGGAGACGGAGGATCTCGGTCTCTCCGGGATCCTCGATCTCCTCCGGGCGAGAAGATGCCGAACGGGGCGGCACAATCTCCTTCCAGGGGTCTTCGCCTCCGGATGATTCCTGCATCACGTCTCCTTTTCTGCGAGAGATCCACACCGGAAGGCTCCGAACGAAAGGCAGGAGCGATCCAGCAACGCGGGGTGGGTTGTCTCCGGGGAACAGGACAGATGGGCTCGCCTCTCCCCCGAGATCAAAGTATAACACCCCCTAAAAATCCGGGTCAAACAAGTTCCCCTAAAACCATATTACTAAGCATCTGTGAATAAAATATTTTTAACGGGACAACTGTCCGGCAGCATGCCTCTCCGCCATTTCTGGATGGGCGGCATCAACTTTCATTCTCAAACGGACGTCCCGCCGAACCCTCCGGGGAGTCAATCAACAAACCTGCTCCATTCGATTTTTATTGCGAGCGAGAAGAAAGACCCTTCTCTGTCCGGATCTCACCTTGTGCGAGCAAACGCTCCCGGCTTGCCGCCCATGGCTCCGAAAAAGAGAAGCCCGGTCGTCATTTTCAGGCTTCCCCCGGCTATTCGGTCCGATTGGCAAGGGGATTGCTACCGGGTCAGGCGGCCGGCAGGAAGGAGTCGCCTTCCGATCCCTGCAAGAGGCATGCCGCAGAAGATTCACTGGCACATTTTCACGGTCGACACATTGAGAAAGGGGAGATTTGAATGGATCCGAGCAACTTCTACCAAACGATCACGCAAAAGATGATTGTGGCTCTCGAAAACGGAACGGCCCCGTGGGTCCGTCCCTGGCGCAAAGTCGGCCCGGAGCGGGGATCGGCCTTCCCCGTCAACGCGGTCACCGGACGGCCCTACCGGGGGGTAAACGCCCTGACGCTCTCCCTCCACGCCTTGACCACCGGGAGCGCCGACATGCGCTTTGCGACCTTCCGGCAGGCGAGGGATCAGGGATGGGGGGTGAGAAGGGGGGCAACCGGACTTCCGGTCTTAAAGCTCGTCCCCCCCGGAGAGAAGTCCCCCCGCAACGCAGGGGAAGGCGCGGAAAACAGGAGCGAGGCGTCGAAGGGGAGCGGAGACCGGGAGAAGGAGACCGGAACTCTCGGGGAGACAGGTGTCGGGAAAAAAAGAAAAGGGACAGCTTCCTCCGGCATCCTTTTCCCCCGGATCTACCACGTCTTTTCCTCGGACGACCTCGTTGGCCTTCCGGCCTCCGCCCCGGAGAAAGAGAAAACGGGCGAAGAGGGCTTCCCGCCGACCCCGTCCGGCTGGCTTTGCGACAGGGAGCGCTCCAGCCGTGTCTCGGACAGGCTCAAGGACGGACTGGGAGTGGCTCTCTCCCACGGAGGAGACCGGGCCTTCTACAACCGGGAGGAGGACCGGATACGTCTTCCGCCGGAAGAGGCCTTTCCGAGCATGGAGGGCTATCTCGGCACACTCCTCCACGAGTTCGGCCATGCGACCGGCCACGAAAGCCGCCTGAACAGGAAATTCGGCATGCGGGGAACCCCCGAGTATGCCTTTGAGGAGCTCGTGGCGGAGCTTGCCAGCCTCTTCGTGGGCATGAAGACGGGAGTCAGCCCCGACGGAGAGCATTTCGAGAACCACGCGGCCTACATCCGTTCCTGGATCTCCGCCCTCGAAAACGACCGGAAGGCTCTCACCCGGGCGGCAACCCTGGCCCAGGAGGCCTGCGACATGCTGTTGGAGACACTGGAGGAAGCCCCCCGGACGAATGTCCGGGAGCAGACGGGGGAGGCATGAGGCTTACCCCCTGCCCCCCGGATCGCCCTTTAGCTTTTGGCCCTGCCGTAGGGTGTGGGCCAGGAGAGGGTCTCTCCGAGACGGGAGGCAGCGTGAAGCGGCCAGTAGGGATCCCGAAGCATCTCCCGGGCCAGGGCTACCCCATCGGCCTGGCCCGTCACCAGAATATGCTCCGACTGGACAGGATCGGTAATCACCCCTACCGCGACCGTCGGGATAGCGGCCTCACTCCGGATCCTGGCCGAAAAGGCGGTCTGATAGCCGGGCCCCAGGGGGATCCTGGCATCGGGAACGATCCCTCCGCTGGAGCAGTCCACCGCGTCGACCCCTCTTTTCCCGAGCTCGCGCGCGAGTGCAACCGAATCTTCGAGAGCCCACCCCCCGTCGACCCAGTCGACAGCCGAGATCCGGACCCACAGGGGAAGGCTCTCCGGCCACACCGCCCTGACCGCCTCGACGACCCCGAGGGGAAAGCGCATGCGGTTTTCGAGAGTCCCTCCGTACTGGTCGGTGCGCCGGTTCGAAAGCGGAGAGAGGAAGCTGTGGAGAAGATAGCCGTGGGCCAGGTGGAGCTCGAGGAGCTCGAATCCCGCCGAAAGCGCCCTCCTGGCGGCCTCCACAAACTCCTCCCTCACCTTTAGGATTCGTGGCTCGTCCATCTCCTCCGGGATCCCGTAGTCCCCGAAGGGGAGTGCGCTGGGCGCCAGTGTGCTCCATCCCCCTTCGGTGCGGTCGAGGAACTTTCCTCCGCGAAAGGGGGGAGCAGTCGAGGCCTTGCGTCCGGCATGGGCAATCTGGACAGCAGGAAGCGCCCCCTGGCTCTTTACAAAAGCGGCGACCGGACGGAGGGCGTCGGCCTGCCGTTCGTTCCAGAGGCCCAGATCCCCCGGGGAGATCCGACCCTCCGGACTCACCGCCGAGGCCTCAGCCATGACGATCCCGGCTCCCCCCACCGCCCGGCTTCCGAGATGGACATGATGCCACTCTCCGGCCACTCCGTCCTCAGCCATGTACTGGCACATGGGGGAGACGACGATCCGGTTTTTCGCCACGACTCCCCGCAGTGACCAGGGAGAAAAAAGCCGTGTCACACCCTCTCCGCAAGACAGGGGTCTGCCAGAAGGGCCGCGACGTGGCCGGTGGCCTTCACCCCGCGCATGGCCCGGAGGATCCGCCCATCGGCTCCGATCACGAAGGTGCTGCGCTCGATCCCCATGCGCTTGACCCCATACATCGTCTTCTCCTTGAAGACCCCGTAGGCCTGGCAGATCGTCCCATCGGGATCGGAGAGGAGGGGAAAGGGAAGCTCGTATTTTGTCCGGAATTTGTCGTGGCTGGCCAGGGCGTCCTTCGAGACACCCAGAACCACGATCCCCCGCTTTTGAAGGGGCACCATGCTGTCGCGGAAGTCGCAGGCCTCGGTCGTGCAACCCGGGGTGTCGTCCTTGGGATAGAAATAGAGCACGACCCTCCGACCCGCAAAGTCTGAAAGGCTGACCTCCGAACCCGTAGATCCCGATGCCTGGGCCCGGAAGTCCGGAGCCCGGTCCCCCTCCCCGGGTCCCTGGACCCGCGTCTCCTTGCCTGCCTCTTTTGACTTTTCCAAATCATCCTCCCCCGGTTAACGTTTTTATTTGGCGAAGACCCTGCCCAAAGCGGCCCCACACAGCTACTGGCCTAGCGTCCCCCGCCGGGATCGGCATTGAGGATCACGGGCAGGCCGTTCTTTCCTCCTCCAATGATGATCACCTTCGTGTTGGGGCTCTTGGCGAGCTTCTCCGTCGCCTCGATCCCCTTCCATGTCAGATAGCTCCGGGTGAGGTTCTCCTGGACGATCTTCTGGAAGGCCTCGATCCCCTCGGCCTCGATCCGTCTCTTCTGGGCAGTCTTCCTCGCCACGTCGAGCACATACTCCATTCTCTGGTAGTTCTGCTCCTCGGTCAGCTTGCGCTCGATCGCGACCCTGATGATCCGGGGAAGGCGCACGTCCCTGATCAGAAAGCCTTCCACAGTGATCGGATAGTTGCGGAGCTTCTCGCGGATGCCTGCCAGGATCAGCCGCTCGATCGTCTCACGCTGGCTCGAGTAGATCTGGGAGGGGGTGAAACGGCCCACGATCTTTCTCGCCTCGCTCATGACGTAGGGAGCGATCAGGACGTGATAGTAGTCCGGTCCGACCTTTTCCTGAAGCGTCGGCAGGGCCTCGCCCTGGATCTTGTAGAGGATGGAGGAGTCCATCTCGATGGCCAGGCCGTTGACCGAGAGGACGTGCAGGGAGAGACGGGCCTCCTGGGTTCGAAGGTCGTAGATATAGAGCTCGTTCCAGGGGGCGATGACCTGGACCCCTTCGCGGTAGATCGTCTTTATGTCCGTACCCTGGCTCACCGTCCACAGGACGGCGGCCTTGCCGGGATCGATGGACTCAACACATCCGGAGAAGAGCGAAAGGGCGAAAAGGACCGAGAAGAATACGGCCGTCCGCCTTCTGGCGCCACTCCCGACATCCTCTGTCCGACCCCGTTCCGGCCGGTCGCAAGCATGATTTGTCATGGGGATCTCCTCTTTATTCGTTATAGCGTCAGGGGCCGACCTTGATCAGGGTCAAGACGGCCGGGGTCTTCGGGATCTTCCGGGAGAAGAGCCCCTTTTGCCTCCCGTCGGGAAGGGAAAGAATACGCGACTCCACGTCGATCTCCTGCCCCAGGTCGGTATAGGTGCCGACGACGAGGAGGTTCGCTCCCACACTGTCGCCCACGGCGAGAAGGGACTTTGTGTCGAGAAGACCCTGCTGGATCCCCAGGCGATGCAAGGCCTCGTAGACCTGCCCGGGATCGATCAGGGCAACCCCCGGCGTCCGGGAGAGCCCCTCTCCCACCTTTTGAGAGAGATAGCGGCCGAAGGTCCGGGAAAGGCCCGACGGGGTGGTGTAGCGGATGACCGCCACGCGAAGCGGCTCGTCCTTCGTGCTTCCTACCGCCAGAAGCCCCCCGCGAAGGTCGGAGACGATCCCGCTAACCGGGATCCCCTGCCGTGAGGGAGGGAGCTCCTTCGGCGGAAGGTAGGTCACCGCCGGCGTGGTCTGGCAGGAGGGAAGGAGGGCTGAGAGCATAAAGAGAGAAAGGGCGGCCAGGAACGGCCTTCCGAAGAGCTTCATCCGAGACTCCTTAATGTCTTCCAGAGACCGTATTTCCCAAAGACAAAAGCAACGAGAGCGGCGGGGAACGGGTCGCAGGTCGCTCCCGTGGCACGTCTTCACCTTCCCGCAAAGAGGGCTTACCTTATTCTACACCACACAGAAGTCTGGAGTCCGATGAACGCGATAGTGACCAGTAAATCTAACAAACCGACGGGGCCACTTTCTGATAGAAAAAAACGGATCGCTCCCCCGTCCTCCGCTGCCGTGACAATCCTCAAGAAACGCCCAATCGGCAGACATATCGATGGAGAGGCTTGGGATACTGGACTGGATTCGATCTCCCAGGGCTTCGCCAGAAGGTGGAAATTTCCGGAATTCACCTTGATAAATCGCATGTCTCCCCAGTTATTTCTCCTCTAAATGGTCATCCCCAATCTCGACATGGACAGGCCCAACCGAACCAGCGGGCCATTTTAAGCATATTCGCCATAGATAAATCGGACGCCTGTTTAGTTCCCCCTATTTAGCTCTTCCCCCCCCGTAGCACCTCCTCCTCCGGGCCCGTGGATCCTCGGGCCCCCTCGATGCGGGAGAGCCCCGGAGATCCGGAATTCGTCAGACCACCCCGACACAATCGGGATTGACCTATCTTGGAAGGAGATGGTCCTGAGCCCCCTGGAAGTAGTACCAGAGAGAGAAGTTCGGGGTGGTCGCAAGGTATTCGTTGTTGCCGAAGGCCGGGAGAAGGACCCCGAATGAGGCGACAAGCCGGGGCGTAATATTGTATTCGACGGTCGGCTGGACCCCCACAAGATTGAAGCTCTGGGGATGGGTATTGATGGCCATGCCGTCGCCGGAGAAGGGCAAGCCTGAAAGCCCCGCGATCTCGAGGATAAACCCGAGCCCGGTCTTGTCGTCGACCACATCCTCGACCCCCAGACGATACTGGAAGAGGTCCCCGAACTGGGAATAGGCCGGGGAGGCTCCGGGGGCGGCGGAGATGGAGCTCGGGAAGGAGAATGTGTAGTAGAGATCGCCGATCAGCCGGAGCGGCTTCTCATTCTTCCTGAGCATGGCGATACCGGTCAGGGACGGACTTCCAAAATGGGTGGAGGGAACGACGTTGATGGGAGGAAGCCCGCCCGCCGGAACGGGGGTCCCGAGCCAGGAGGTCAGGGGAAGCGTGACAAGCAT
>DAHXNG010000071.1 GCA_027366615.1 Nitrospirota bacterium
GGAACTGCCATTTTTTACTACATCGTTATCTGGTTCCAGAAGTGGCAGGAAGGCTCCTTCTATCCCGAAGGACATCCTCTCCGCAAATCGGCCCAGACCACGGAAAGGGGACGTAAAGAATGAAAATGCGTATTTACGGTCTTTTCTTCCTCTCGACGATCCTTCTCGGGGCTGTCTTTTTTTACGAGCTCTACAAGGACACACACCCGGAATGGATGACATACCAGCGCGCCTATTACCAGCTTCTGGCCAAAATCACGAAAAAGCCCGATCTGGCCACTTCCACGTTGACCGTGGTGCAGATCTGGAATCCGATCATGAACAAGCCGGACCGTTGCATGACCTGTCATATGGGGATTGCCATACCCGCATTCAAGACGGCACCCGAACCCTTTACGACCCATCCGGATCTTTCCGGCTATATCGGAAAGCATCCTTTTGAGAAGTTCGGTTGCACCATCTGTCATGATGGGCAGGGAGTCTCCACGACGGTTTCCGACGCGCATGGCTTTAATACATCGCTCAATTATCAGCCCAAGCGGGGAGCCTTTTCCGAGGCCTCATGCCTTAAGTGCCATACGGATCTCTTTAAGCCGGGGATCAATCCACCGATGACGCCCTTCCTGAATCTTGCGAAAAAGACGATTATTCAGAAGGGATGTGGATCCTGTCATACGATGACCCAGTTCAATCTTCACGGAGTTCTCGCGCCTGATCTTTCGGGCTTCGGAAGCCGGACGGAGCTTGGATTCTATAATGTTCACGACTTTAACCATGTTGGCGGTCTCCATTCGATGCGCGAGTGGGAGTGGGAACATTTCAAGAACCCCCGCAAGATTTCGCCGGGAATCCCTGCATTCAAGGTTCCCCCGACGATCATGCCGAACTTTCACCTGACAGACCTGCAGACGACGGCCCTGACCACCTGGGTTCTCGGTCTTGATGATCCGTCGGTGATCACCATTCCTCAGAAGTTCCTTCCGATCGACCGGGACAATGGACGTCCGATTCCGATTCCGATCACGAACTATAAGGGAGTCTTCATCCCCGGAGAAGAAAAGGTCGCCCAGACGAATTAGTCTGAGACCAGATTTTAATAAGACGGCAGGAGAAATCCTGCCGTTTTTTTTTGTCCCGCGAAACCCTCCCCGAGAAAGATCCCTCGAACCTGAGGCTCGATCCGGGTAGAATAGAAAGATGAAAAGAGTCTCTGACAATAGGAATTGGGGAAACATGATGATTGAAGCCCGACATCTTTCTAAAGTCTATAAAGCCCGGAAGGGAGACCGGACGGCAGTTGACGACATCTCCTTTTCGGTCGGGGAGGGAGAGTTTTTTTCTTTTCTAGGCCCTAACGGCGCGGGAAAGACGACGACAATTCAAATGATGGTGGCCCTGTTAAAGCCGACAAAGGGTACGATTACCATCGATTCGCTCGATGTCGTGGCCTCCCCTCATGAGGTCCGTCAGCGTATCGGAATTATTTTCCAAGACCCCAGCCTCGATGATCGCCTGACCGCCTGGGAGAATCTTGAATTCCACGGAAGGCTTTATGGAATCGATGCCGAGTCACGTCGGACAAGAGGTAATTTTCTCCTGGAGGTGTTGGGGCTGGCAGATCGAAAGGATGATCTGGTTCGAACCTTCTCGGGAGGGATGAAGAGACGGCTTGAAATTGCCCGGGGACTATTGCATGCACCGCGTCTTCTTATCCTTGACGAGCCCACATTGGGACTTGACCCCCACTCCCGTCGCTCGGTATGGGAGCATATTCATCGCGTCAGAAAGGAGGTCGGAATGACCGTCTTTCTCACGACGCACTATCTCGAAGAGGCCGACAGCTCGGACAGGGTCGCTATCATCAATGGTGGCAAAATCGTGGCTGAGGGTACGCCCGATCGACTCAAGAAGGATCTCTCCTCCGAGATGCTGACCCTTGAAACCAATACTCCCGAAAAAGTGGTCACGTACCTCCTTGAGAGCTATCCGAAGCTATCCGGGATGATAAGAAAAGAGGAGGAGATTGTGTCATTTCCGATGCCCTCCGGAGAGGCTCTCTCACCATGGGATCTTCTCAGGGCATTGCCGTTTCCTATTCGTGAGGCCTCAGTGCGTCGCCCCAACCTCGATGATGTTTTTATTCATTATACGGGAAGTGAGCTTAAGGGGCAGACGTCAGAAAAGGGAGTCAGACCATGACAGAGGAGAAAGCATTATCCTGGTCGGTCCTCGTGGGGAAAAGCCGTCCCCTTGCTCCCCCTCTTACGCGCGATTTGATGGGGATCTATACCCTCTGGCAGAGAGATGTCATCCGGTTGTGGCGAGACAGGATCCGTCTCGTGGGCTCCTTCATCCAGCCGCTTTTGTTTCTCTTTATCCTCGGGGGGGGGCTGTCGCCCCGAATGGGAGCGATGGGGGTGACGGGATCGGGGGGAACTCTTGGCTATCAGGGGTTTCTTTTCCCGGGGATCGTTGCCATGAGCGTCCTCTTTACCGCCTCCTTTGCCGGGGTGGCAATCGTCTGGGATCGGGAGGTCGGGTTTTTGAAGGAGGTCCTGGTCGCACCCCTGTCCCGGACGGCGGTCGTCATCGGGAAAATCCTCGGAGGGGCGACAAACTCTGTCGTTCAGGGGAGCCTTATTCTGCTGCTCTTTCCCCTCTTTCACCTGCACCCGTCACCGGGGAGAATTCTCCTCGCCTTTCTTGTCATGATCCTGATCGGACTGACCCAGACCTCGGTCGGAATTCTCCTCGGTGTCAGGATGACCTCCAGCCAGGGTTTCATGGTGTTGATGAACTTTGTCATTCTCCCTCTTTTTTTCCTGTCGGGGGCGCTCTATCCTCTGGACAGGCTCCCCCCGTGGCTAGCCATGGCTTCCCGGGCCGATCCGTTGACCTATGGGGTCGACCTTTTACGCAGGGCGTTGACAGGAGTTCATTTTCATTCGATGCTGACCGATCTTGTCAGCCTCGGACTATTCATGGGAACGATGGCGACACTCTCCGTCGTCCTCTTTAACAAAACGGACTAGCTAAAGACTAAAAGGAGGGGACTATGGCGTCTGACGCCTCATTTGACGTTGTCTCGAAGGTGGACTTGCAGGAGGCAAAGAATGCCGTCGACCAGGCCTTAAAAGAGATCGGGACCCGATTCGACCTCAAGGACAGCGCTGCCAGGATCGAATGGGAGAAGGAGGAGCTGGTCCTCTCGGCGAAAGACTCCCACAAGCTTGTGGCGGTCATCGATGTTCTCGAGTCCAAGCTTGTGCGCCGGGGAATCCCCCTTAAAAATCTCGACAAGAAAAAAGTCGAGGAGGCGCTGGGCGGGACGGTTCGGCAACGGATTGCCATCAAGCAGGGGCTCTCCACTGAGGTTGCCAAGGAGGTTGTCAAGGAGATCAAGGGGACAAAGCTCAAGGTCCAGGCGCAGATCCAGGGAGACAGCGTTCGCGTAAGCGGGAAGTCCCGTGACGATCTCCAGGGAGTGATCGCCCATCTTAAAGGGGCCGACTTTGGGATCGATCTCCAGTTTAATAACTACCGGTGAAAAGGTGGCAGGCGTTAAAGCATTGACAGAATCTAAAACAAGGTCAGGAGACAAGATGTCACTCTCAGGACAGAACGCCGCAAGAAAAGGCGCCGGGGTTTTCTTTGCAGCGGTTTTTCTCTTTTTAGGCGGATGTATTACGGTAAACCTCTTTCCCGAGGACCGGGGACTTGTAGAGAAGGACCTCCGGCCGCCGGGGGGGGCAACGGAGAAGGTTGTCTTTCTCCATGTGAGGGGCTTTATCGGAGATCAGGAGAAAAAAAAGGGAACGCCCATGCTCGGGGGAAGGATCAATCAGGTCAGCGAGCTCGAGCGGGAGTTCGACAAGGCGTCACGCGACACTCATGTACGCGCGGTGGTGCTTGAGATCGATAGCCCTGGGGGAACGGTGACCGCCTCCGACAGGCTCTATCACAGGATCATGCTCTTTCGGGAGAGAACCCGGATCCCCGTTGTGGCCTTTTTCGGAGATCTCGGAGCCTCGGGGGCCTACTACGCAGCGATGGCGGCCGATGAGGTCTGGTCGCGACCGACGAGCGTGGTGGGAAGCATTGGTGTGCTGATCGCTAACATCGGGGTCGAGGGGCTCATGAAGAAGGTCGGAATTACCGACAGAACGGTGGCCTCGGGGGCGGAGAAGGAGATGGGGTCACCTCTTCGAAAGATGACCCCCGAGGACAGGGCAATCTTTGAAGGGCTGGTAAAGGACTTTTACGGGAACTTCCTTCGGGTCGTAGAAAAGGGGCGAAGGCTCTCTCCTGAGAAGCTCCTCCCCCTGGCGGACGGCCGCGTCTATACCGCCTCTCAGGCGCTCTCTCTGGGTCTTGTGGACCGGGTGGGGTATCGATCGGATCTTACGAATCACCTTGAAAAAATAACAAAAACCGCAAGCCTTCGGCTGGTCACCTACGAAGAGAGCGGCGGCGGATCGCCTCCTCTTTTTGGAATGGATGCAGGCGGGTTCTCGTCGGTTTCTGCGGCCGCTCTTATGGGGCTCATTCGCTCTATGGGACCCGAACCCCTCTATTTCTGGGCGCCGGGTGGACTGACCATGAAGTAGGGAGCCTCCCTCAGAAGATGATGGGCGGGAGCAGGAAAACGGCTGCAGAAGTCTCGCCTGTGGGAATTGTGGATAAAATCCCTGAGGGCTCTCCTTCCGGGCTCTTGGGCCAGACTGCCCGATCTGCAGGCCTTCCCGAGGGTCTGCCAGGAGGTGGTCCGATAGAGCCGAAGGGCCTCCTTTACGTGATTCTGCGCCCACCAGACGACGGGATACTCAAGTCCGGGGGGCGGAAGCCCGGAGGAGTGAGCGGGAGAAGGGGAAAGAACAAAGAGACTTGCAAAGGCAAAAAGGAGAAGGGCCATCCGGCGAAATGTCATGAAGTCCTCCGTGGGGTGGGCGAGGGAAGAACGACGACCATGAGAAGATCGTTGAGGTTGGTTCCTGAGGGGCCGGTCTTGATCCCTAATCCGTGGCGCTCGAGAAATCCCCCCGAATCGTGGCGGGAGAGGGCCTCCTGCCCTTCGTGAAAGAGGCGTTTTGTGTGGAAAATATCGGAGGGGAGGAGGGCTCCTGCGAGGCCGGAGTTCCCGTCGGCGCCGTCCGACGCAAGCGAAAGGATGAGTGCGGAGGTTTTTTGAAGCGAGAGGGCCAGGGAGAGAGCCAGCTCCAAGGTCCGCCCTCCCTTCCCGGGATCTGTCCGGGAGAGCGTGACGGTAGTCTCGCCCGAGGCCGCCCAGAGGCCGCCTTTTAAATGAGTGGCCGTCTGCCATCTGATCTGGGAGGCGAGGACCCGTCCAACCTCCCGGGCTTCCCCGCAAAGCTCCTCGGAAAGAATATGGAGCGGAAGCTCGGAAAGCGGGGGAATCGGCAGAAAAACCCTCTTCATGGTAGCGATAAGTGTTTTTGAGGAGGCCAGGACCCCACCAAAGAGGGCATGGGAGGGGAGCGCCGGAGGGGGGCCGGGAGGCAGGGAGAGAAGGAGCCTGCGGACCGGGTCAGGGATCCCGTCCTTGACCCAGAATTCAAGCTCGGAGAGCATCCCCGGTCCGTCTCTCGGGATGGAAAACATGGGAGATGAGCCGACGAGAGGAGCCCCGTCTCCGGGAATGTCGGAGAGAATATAGGTCAGCGAGGGGCGCGAGGCGATCATCCGGGCCAATCCTCCCCCTTTGAATGCCGAGAGATGGATGCGCAGGGCATTGATCGTCTCGATCGGGGCCCCGCTCTCCATGAGACGCTTCGAGATCAGAACCTTGTCCTCAAGCTCCACCGGGGGAACCGGGTGGACGACAAGGCTTGAGCTTCCTCCCGAAAGGGCGACGACAAGCGGCATGCCGTCCGGGAGGTTTTCTGTAAAGTCGCGAATGCGTAAAAATGCCTCGAGGCTCCGTCTGTCGGGAAGGGGATGGGACCCCGAAAAGAGAGGGAATGAGGGGGGAGGCGGGGGATATCCCTCGGGAAGAATCGAAAGGGTTGCGGCGGGATCGATGCCGAACGCTTCGGCAAAGGAGGCCGTCATGGCCCCTGCCGCCTTGCCCAGGGAGAGAAGGGCCTTGGGGCCGGTCGGAAGCGGGGGCGCAGGGTTTTTCTCAAGATGGTGTCTTATGAGGGGGCCGGGGGCAATCTCCGCCATGTAGTCCGGAATCGCCGCAAGAAGTCTCGCCCGGAGATCTTCACTCTCCATCGGGGGGGCCCGTTATTCGGGATTCGTGAGGGGGGGCAGGAGAAGACAGGTATCTGTCCCGGCACTCCCGGCTGCAGAAATAGACGGACCCGCCGGCTGGATCCCGGGCAGAAAGAGCCTCGGTCTTGTCGATATAGAGGCCGCAGACCGGGTCGACCACGAGGGGGCGGGGAGATTCGGGGGCGGATTTTTTGGGGCCCCCGAGGAAGGTGCGTGCCGCACGCCCGACCAGGACAAGAAGAAAGGCGATGACGAAGAGGCGGATCAGCATATGTCGCCTGCCAGAGATAAGGATTGAGGGATGGTAACCTTTTGCGAGTTCATGAGACAGGCGGCGGGATCTGACCGGGAAGGCTACTATACACGCCATGCGGGAATCGGCCATGAAGGGGGGGACTTCTACACGGCCCCCGAGACGAGTCCCGCGTTCGCGACCCTTCTGGCACTTCAGATCGGAGAGATCGACCGCGCCTTGGGATCCCCCGACCCATTTTATCTGATCGAGGCGGGTCCCGGCAACGGAACATTGATGGACGACCTTCTCTCCATCTTCCGGAAGGCCGACCCGGCATTTTATGCCCGGGTCTCGCCGATCCTTTTCGAGCTGCCCGGGGTTTTGGAAAAACGTCAGCGAGAGAGGCTCTCCCGATGGGATCTCCCGCATCCCCCCCGCTGGATAGCTCCTCCGAACCCCTCGAACAACAACCTGACAAAGACAGAAGCTCTTCCCCTCCCGGGCAGTGGTGTCGTCCTGGGAAACGAGTTCCTCGACGCCCTTCCGGTTCACCGGCTCCGGGTCAATCGGGGGGGATGGGAGGAGTGCTACGTAGTGAAGGGCGATTCGGGGGATCTCTCCTATGTGTGGGGGGAGCTTTCGGATCCGGCTCTTCAGGTGGCCCTTTCGGAGGGCTTTGGCTCCGATCTTTCCCGACGGGAGGGACAGGAGACCGAGATCTGTCTGGAGATTCCGGGGGTGCTGGGTTTTCTTGACGGCTTTCTCGAGAGGGGATTCATGCTCTGGATCGACTACGGGGACATCGGGGAGGAGCTCAGGTCGGAGAGGCGGCGGGAAGGTACCCTTCTCGCCTACAAAAAACACAAGGTCTCGGGAGAGCTTCTCGAATCTCCAGGAAAAACGGATCTCACAGCCTTTGTCGACTTTTCCCGGGTGGCGGGGACGCTCTCAACTCTTGGATTTCGTCTCGAGGGCTATACCGACCAGATGTCATGGCTCATGGGGCTGGGATTTGAGGAGTGGGTTAGTGCCAATGCCGACAGGCTCTCCCCAGAGGATCTAAAGAATGCGGGGATCCTTCTTCACCCTCTTAGGATGGGGCGCCTGTTCAAGGTCCTCCTCATGTCGAGGGGGCTCCAGGAGAGGCTTTCGTTTTCGGGATTCCGGTTCGGAGGGCTGCGGCTCCCCGTCGGTGAGGATCTCCCTTCTGGAGAGTGCTAGCGCTGATTCTTGACGATATAGAGGGTGACCTCCCGGGCCTCGGTGTCGGAGAGAAAGCTTCGTCCGGTCTGTCTCATGTAGCGGTTCATCTTCAGGACGAGAATCCGCCAGTCCTCCGGCGTCCGGTGGGTCAGGGCCGGAAGGGCATGGCACTGTTCGCAATGGGAGCTGAAAAGGGCCGCTGGGGTTTCATTTGCCGGAGTCGGCGAAGCCGACCCTCCCTCGGAGGAGACCGGGGGGGTCCGGGAGTGGGGCCCGGGAATGAAAAGAAGAAGTCCGAAAAAAAATGCAGCCGCCCCGACCGTAATGGCCAGGGCTCTGCCGTTTGAGAGAGGACGATTTGTCACTGTGAAGCTCCTGTCTTGGCCTTGATTGACGGGATGAGGTCCTCCCGGAGACTCTTGGCAAATAGCTCGCCCATCAGCGCCGAAAGTTTGTCGGGGTCGAAGGAGACGACCGGTTTGGGAGAGAGATGGCGGGCGATTTTTCGGGTGATTGTCCGGGTCGTCCGGCCCTCGTGGATGACGAGCGTCGCCTGGAATTCTATCCGGGCCGTTTGCTTCGCTTCGACAAGACTCTGGCGGACACTGTCCTCAAAGACCGTAACCTTGAGCGAAAGTGTCGGAGCGCCCTTGGGTGCCGGCGCGGGTGAGAGCACCGGATCGTATCCGGCTTTTTTGAGCTCATTGACGAGAATCGCGTCGAGGGCGGGGGCGACGGGGTCCCGGGGAACAAGCTGGGAATAGCTTCCGTCCTGATGGTAGAGCGTTCCCACATCGGTCATGCCGGAGGGAGTTTGTGTTGGCAGGACCAAGAGGGGAGCGAGTCCTTGGGCGGTGACCGATCCGGCCCCTTCGGAGGTCGGAGCGGAGACGACCACCGGAGGCGCAGGTCCGTAAGATGCGCATCCCGAAAAGACAAGAAGCCCCACGATGGAGAGGACGGCCAGTGGTCCGGTCGGGAAAGGAAAGAATCTTCGAATGTGTCGTGATGTTGTCTGTCGCATCGTTCGTGTCTCCTTTCGAAAGACGTTTGAGGATGTTAAGTGACTCGAGCGGAGGATCCTAGGGGAGAACCTCCACTGTCTTGGTCTGGGCTTCGGATGAGCCCCCCGGAGGGTTTCTCCAGACGATGGAGATGGTGTGGTCTCCGGCGGGTTGAGCCGGAACGGTGATCCACGTGGAGGACTCCTCGGAAAGATCGGCCAGCGCGACCGGATGGCTGTCCACATCGACTTCGAGACGATAGAACTCCCTCGCCGGGGGGGGCTTGGGGAATTTTATCCGGATCTTGAGAGCCTCCCCCTGGTGGACACTCTTCGGGAAGGTGACGGCCAGGAGAGGAAGGTCCGTCCCTGGCCCCGCGGCCCAGACGATCGCAGGGACGAGAAAGACGAGTCCCAAGAGAGAGACGCAGGCCGTCCACCAAGGTCTGACACCTCGCGGCGTTATCGATCCGGCTCCCGTATTCCGGAGTCTCCTATCCATATCCGCTCCTCCTCTGGTACAATGGCGGAATGATCCTCTCCCGGCGTTCGCCCCTCTTTTTAAAATACATCATCCTTGAGCGTATTGCGAAGGGGTCACTCGCCTTTCTCATCGGTATCGGCGGACTCTCCCTGGGGCCGGTCCGCCTGAACCACCTGCTTTACCATTGGGCGCAGAACCTCAATATCGATACGGACAACGCCTTTACCGGCCAGATCTTTCGAAAGACAGGTCTTGTCGGGCCCAACATGCTGATGATCATCTCGGTGGGGGGGGTCGTCTACGGATTGCTCAATCTGGTCGTGGCATGGGGACTCCACCGGCGCTTCCGGTGGGCTGAGTATATGACCATCATCGAGATCTCGGCCCTCATCCCCCTCGAGGTCTATGCGATGCATTCCCATTTTTCCAATTGGAGGCTGGGGGCCTTTGTCCTGAATGTTCTTATCGTGATCTATCTTCTGAAGAACCGTCAGCTGTTCCATGGCATTCATGAGACAGCCGACAGCGTGGACCCTGCCTGAACCGTTGGGGTGGTCAAGGAGAGCCTCTCCATGAGATTCTTTCTTCCGGTTCTGCTCTTTCTTTCCAATCTTCTCAACTACCTCGACCGCCAGCTCTTCACCGCGCTCTTTCCCGTTCTGGCCCCGGCCTATCGCCTCTCCGATGTGGAGATGGGCGCCCTTGGCTCTTCCTTTACATTTTCATACCTTCTGTCCGCCCCGGCATTTGGGGTTCTTTTGGACAGAATCTCCCCCCGAAGGCTTCTGGCCGGCGGGGTGCTCGTTTTCTCTCTGGGGATGGCGATCTGCGCCTTCGCCGGGGGGAAGGTCGGTCTTTTTTCAGGCAGGATCCTGACCGGTGTAGGCGAGGCCGCCCTGATTGTGGTGGGTCCGCGGATCCTTGGCGGGCAGAAGGGAACCGGAAAACGAATGGCTCTCTTCTTTCTTGCCATGCCCATGGGGGTGGCCTCCGGGTTTCTTCTCGCCTCACGAAAGATCTCCGACTTTCACCGGATTCTCTTCATGCCGGTTCTTCCCGGAGTTCTCCTGGCGCTGTTTTTCCTCCTTCCTCCCGCAGGGCGTGCGACGCCGGAGCGGGAGGGGGGGAGCGAATCGCGGAGTGACCTTCCGGTCCTTTCGAGGTTTTCCATGATTCTCTTCGACCGGCGGCTTCTGACCCTGGTCGTTCTTCAGAGCGTGACGTTTTTTGTGATGGGAGGGATGGGGGTCTGGATTTCCGTCTACCTGACGCGGGTCAGGCATTTGTCGATGGCGTCGGCTGGACAGATAAGTGCGGTGGCTCTTGTAACCGGGGGGGTGGCAGGGATTCTTCTGTCAGGATTCTTTTGTGACAGGATTGGCGATCGCGATCTTGAGGGAGTCTTTTGGCTTCTGCTCCGCACCCAGCTTCTGGCCCTTGCAGGAGTCTGCCTTGTGCTCCTGTCAGAGGGGCGACCGATGCTGCTTTTTGGGATGCTGCTTTCGAGCGGTGCCCTCTTTGGCCTTAATGTCAGCCTTGTGGTGGCCTTTCTGAGAGTCTCCTCCCCTCCTCTCTGGGGATGCGTCCTGGGGGGAGGGCTTTTCCTCTCTCACCTGACGGGGGACCTTCCCTCCGGAGCCCTGATCGGATTTCTCTCGGCCCATGTGGGACTCAAGTCGGCGATCGAAATCCTTCTTCCCGGCCCCCTGCTGGCAGGATTGTTTGCCGTATGGCTAACCGCAACTAACGAGCGGAGGATCAGACTCAAGTCGGAGCTCCCGCTCCGGTCCGGGTAGCGTCCCGTGCTATACTCTTTCGAGAGATCCGGAACCCGGGAACTGGAAGGTCGGAAAAAAAAGGCGAAATATCGGGACGCAGGGAGTTTTTGACCGGAGTCGGGAAAACAAAATCAGTGTTTATTCAGGAGCGGGACGTGGAGAAGACGGTCGGAGAGATCATGACAAAGAATGTGGTGACGGTAACTCCGGAGGACTCTCTTCGGAGACTTGCGGAGGTCCTGACCACGGGGAAGATCGCCGGAGCGCCGGTTGTCGACGGATCGGGGCGCTATCTGGGTGTCGTTGGAGAGCATGATCTGATTCGTCATGAAAAGCCCCTCCATATTCCCACGGTCCTGACCCTGTTCGATTCCTGGATCCCGCTTGAGCTTCCCTCCACACTGAAAAAGGAGATCTCTCGAATCGGAGCTACGACAGTCTCCGATATCGTGAACCGGGAGGCTCCCACCCTTTCTTCCGGAGCGCCCTTGCGGGAGGCGGTCCTGCTTCTCGATCGGGAGGATGTCGACATCCTCCCGGTGGTCGAGGCGGGCCGGATCCTGGGAGTTGTGGGGCGGGAGGATCTCGTCCGGCTCCTCCTGACAGGTGATGACACCGTCGACTAGCCGGGAAAAGGACGGTGCAGGCGACCTCCTGCGCGTTCCGCCGGAGATTCCTCTCGGCCGGATCGGTGAGTGCCTGGGACGAACAGCCTCTCCGGGGGCGCTGATACTTCTGTCCGGAGCCATGGGGACGGGGAAGACCTCCCTTGCCGCGGGTGTCGCCCGGGGAATGGGGATTTCCTCCCGAATAGCCTCGCCGACATTTCTCTACCTGCAGGACTACCCGTCTTTGGCAGGGGGGGGTGCGCTAGGGCTTCTTCATGCCGACTGGGACAGGGTCTCACCGGGGGCGGAGGATCTCGAGGAGGCCCTTCTTGACGGCGCCTCCCGGCGGGTAACGATGGTCGAGTGGGGAGAGAAGCTTCCCCGATCCCTTGTGGCATGCTTTCCGCTTCGCCTTCGATTGGGACTTTCGATTCCCGCGGAGGGTAGGGGCCGCTGTCTTACGCTCTTCTGGGAGTCCGATCCTCCCCGGGAAGAGGAGTGGGCCTGTGTCAGGGACTCCTTCTGGAATAGTCTTGCGAAGGAGGAGCCTTCTCTGTCCGGCCCTGATTCGGCCCTGATCCGGCCCATCCGGATGGATCCTCCTCGCGAAATGCCCTGACCTCTGTCGGCTCTGGGCGCCTCTGGGCGCAAAGGGGCGCAAAGGGCAGGGAGGACCGGGGCTCCCGAGAGAGGCCAAAGGGGCGGAGCCGGAATTCTCGAACGGTTTCGATACGATTATTGGCTAAAATTGTTGACTTAATAAGATTGTTGACGTGATGACGGAGGGGCCAGAACGGATGGAACATCTCTTTGCTCCCTGGCGTATGCGCTATATCAAGGGAGAGTCCCGGACGGCCAACGACGGGAGTTGTCTTCTTTGTGAGATTCCCCGGGAAGGGGTGAGTCGCGACCGGCTCGTTCTCTATCGCGGTGAGCTCTGTTACATTGTTATGAACGCCTTTCCCTATACCAGCGGCCATCTGATGGTTGTCCCCCGCTCACATGGGGCGAAGATGGGAGATTTTTCGCTAGATGTTCTCGACGAAATGACTGCCCTTCTCAGGGAGTGCGAGAGAATCATCGGCGAGATTTTCCGTCCGGGAGGGTTCAACATGGGAATGAATGTGGGCTCAGCCGCTGGAGCGGGGATTGCCGGCCACCTTCACGCCCATATCCTCCCCCGGTGGGACGGCGATACCAACTTTCTGACGACGGTGGCGGAGACCCGAGTCGTTCCGGAGGACCTCCGCGAAAGCTACGACCGGATGCTTCCCTATTTTTTGAGTCTTCCCGCGAGCATGGCTCCCGGATCGGCTTCCTGAGAGCTCCTGCCGGCATGGATGTTTACAGGAGAGAGGATCGGGCGTAGGATGAATGAGTGTTTTTCCTGAGAGGATATGTGAGGAGGTCGGCATGAGAGTCTTTCGGCGTCTGTTTCTTTATGCGGTTCCTGTGGCGTTTGTCGTCCTGTCGGGCCTTTTTCCCCTCCTGACTCCCCCCGCCCGGGCCTGGGTCGTTGACGGGAAGCCCAATTATCCTGTGGCGGAGGTCCATGCAAGGCTTGCGGTCCTCTACGACAATTACAGGACCCTCGCCACCGAGATGGATGCGATGCTCGCCGACCCGAAGGTGACTTCAGCTCGCTACGAACCCTGGAAGAAGGACTGGTCAAAGCGCATGTTCGCCGCCGAGGCGGATCTCCGGACCTTTTACCCCTACTTCATGCCGATCAACCAGCATCCCTGGACCCGGGAGGCGGCGGTCTTTACCAACCTTCAGGGCGTCCGCGAATGGCTCTGGACAGTGGAGCAGGACAAGGAGAGTCTGGTCCTCGGAAAGCCGAACTTCGACATCGAAAATGGTGCCATCTATCCAAGGAATATCGATATGTACCGGGGATTTCTCCAGAAGGCCGGGGGTATCTTGACCGGGGGCCCCTTTTACGGTAATTTCTTCAAGGACACGCAGGCTACGATCCTTGCCAACTACTGCGTCTACCCCGAGGTTCACGGGGACGGTTCGACCCACATGACAAAGCTCGTCAAGCCATCCTTCCAGAAGATGGGGCTGGTGAACGGCCTGAAGGAGCGGCAGGAGGCAAAAAACTCCTCCTCTGCGCCATCGTCTTCGCCGGCCGTATCAAGATAGCTCCGGTCTCGCCAATGGCTTCGGCCAGGATCGCCGGGCAAGGCGATCAGGACAGGAAATAGCAGCCTCTCCTCCGGCCCTCCAGGGGGGGGCATGAATTCTTCCATCACTCCTTTAAATCCGGGACTGCGAGCCCGGAAAGGGGCTCATGATGTCTCAGCTGACCCGGTGGCAGGCACGTCCTTGTGGGACGGTCCGAACCGCACATCGCCTCTCTTCGTGCCAATTCTTCGCTCTCTTTTTCTTTCCGGAATTGAATAGCGCCTGTCTTGATTGGCTCCTGTCTCGGCCAGCTTTGATGTTTCGGGGGGGGGAGGAGCTGTGAGCCTTTGGGAATCCCCCCGCCTTCTTCTCGACCCTCCCCGTATTGACCGTATTCTCAGGCGCATGGCCCACGAAATCCTGGAAAAGAACCAGGGGCCTTCCGGCCTCTATCTCGTGGGAATCCTCAAGGGGGGGGAGCCCCTGGCCGGGA
This sequence comes from Nitrospirota bacterium, assembly GCA_027366615.1. Classification (GTDB taxonomy): domain Bacteria; phylum Nitrospirota; class Leptospirillia; order Leptospirillales; family Leptospirillaceae; genus UBA4572. The sequence goes on from DAHXNG010000071.1 coordinate 14,169, forward strand.
AGCTTGCACAGCTGATCGAAGAATTCGAGGGAACACATCCTCCCGTCGGCGCGCTCGATGTCACCCTCTACCGCGATGACCTCTCCGGTCGGGAGGGACTTCCCCTACTTCGTCAAAGCCATCTTCCCCTTCCCATCGACGGAAAGAAGATTGTTCTCGTTGACGACGTTCTCTTCACCGGAAGGACGGTCCGTGCCGCCATGGACTTCCTCGTCGACTTCGGGAGACCCTCCCGGATCATGCTGGCCGTTCTTGTCGACCGGGGCCATCGGGAGCTTCCCATCCGTGCCGACTTTGTCGGGAAAAATCTGCCGACCTCTCACGAAGAGAAGGTTCTTGTGGACCTCTCCGAGGGAGCGGAAAACGTGACGGTCGTTCGTCCGCTTCCGGGAGAAGACCATGCCTGAGCGCTCCCTTCCTTCCTCCCCCCCGTCCATTGGACCCCACCTGCTCTCGCTTTCCGGGATGACGAAGGAGAAAATTACCTCCATTCTCGATGCGGCAGAGACCTTTCTCGATGTGGGCCATCAGACGGTCAAGAAGGTTCCGGTCCTTCGCGGGAAGACATTGGTCAACCTCTTTTACGAATCGTCGACCCGGACACGCTCCTCCTTCGAGATCGCGGCCAAACGCCTCTCGGCGGACGTGATCAATGTCACCCCGTCCCAGAGCAGCGTGACCAAAGGGGAGAGCCTTTCCGACACGGTCCGGACGATCGAGGCTTTGGGGGCGGACGGGATCGTGATTCGCCATGCCTCGTCGGGGGCCGCCGCCTTTGTGGCCGAGCGGGTAAACTGCCATGTGGTAAACGGGGGGGACGGCTGCCACGAGCATCCGACCCAGGCCCTTCTCGACCTTTTTACCATAAGAAAGAAGAAGGGACGCATCGACGGCCTGTCGGTGGCGATCGTGGGGGACATCCTCCACAGCCGCGTCGCCCGTTCCAATATACTGGCACTTTCGGCCATGGGGGCCCGTATCCGGCTCGTGGCCCCACCGACCCTATTGCCCCGGGGAATCGAGGGCTGGCCGGTGACGATCCATCATCGACTCGACCGCGGGATCGAAGGTTGCGATGTGGTCATGGCCCTTCGCCTCCAGCTCGAACGCGCATCGGGGGGATATATTCCCTCGCTCTCCGAGTACGCAAGCCTCTACGGCCTTTCGGCCCGGGTTCTCGAACGCCATGCTCCGGAGGCGGTTGTCCTTCACCCGGGGCCGGTCAATCGCGGGGTCGAGATTTCAGGCGAAGAAGGCTTTCTAAACGAGGTGGCCATTCTCGATCAGGTCGAGTTCGGGGTCTCGGTTCGCATGGCTGTACTCTATCTTTTGATGGGGGGTCGTCCTGAAGAGGCGGCACTCCTGTCCATGCCCGCAAGGGGGGAGGGTTCGTGAAGGAGGCGTCGGGGGGAAATCTTCTGGTAAGAAACGTCCATCTGTTCGATCCCTCGGAAGGGATCTCGAAGGAGGGGGAGTCCCTCCTTGTCCTGGAGGGGCGGGTGGCCTCTCCGGGAAGCTCCGTTCCCGCAGGAACGCCCGAGATCGACGGACGCGGAGGACTCCTCTGTCCCGGATTTGTCGACCTTCACGCCCATTTCAGGGAGCCAGGGTTCGAATACAAGGAGACCGTCGCTTCAGGGTCGCGTGCCGCCGCCGCCGGAGGCTTCACCTCCGTGTGCGTGATGGCCAATACGAACCCGGTCAACGACAACGCGGCCATTACCCGGGCCATCCTCGATCGCGCCCGTGAGGTCGGTCTGGTCCGGGTCTTTCCGATCGGTGCAGTGACCCGGGGACTCGAGGGCGCAGAACTCTCCGAGATGGGAGCGCTATCCGAGGCCGGATGCATCGCCTTCTCCGACGACGGTCGACCGGTCTCGACAGCCCTGATGCTTCGTCGGGCCCTCGAATACAGCCGCCTTTTCGGGAAGCCCGTCATCGACCACTGCGAGGATATGCCGCTGTCCAACCGCGGCGTCATGAACGAGGGGACGGTCTCGGCGGAGCTGGGGCTTGCGGGGATCCCCAACGCCTCCGAGGAGGTCTCGATCGCCCGGGACCTTGCGGTTCTCGAGCTGGCCGGGGGCCACCTCCATGTTGCCCACCTCTCCACCGCCGGAGGGGTCAGGCTTGTCCGGGAGGCCAGGCGCCGCCATCTTCGGGTGACTACAGAGACCTGCCCCCACTACTTTTCCCTGACGGACGAGGCTGTCCGGTGCCACGGGACCCATGCCAAGATGAATCCGCCTCTCAGGCGGGAGGAGGACCGGCTGGCTGTGATCGCGGGAATTCGGGACGGGACCATCGATGCGATCGCTACCGACCATGCCCCTCATGCTCCCCACGAGAAGGAGCAGGAGTTCGACCGGGCCCCGTTTGGCATTATCGGCCTTGAGACCGCTTTTTCCCTTTCTCTTGAGCTTGTCCGGGACGGACACATCACCCTCTCCGAACTCATGACCCTCCTTTCTGCGCGTCCCGCCGAAATCTTCGGCCTTCCGCACGGGAGCCTCCACCCCGGGGGGCTTGCCGACCTCGTTCTTCTTGATCTGGAGGGCGAATGGGAGGCGGGCCGACCGGGATACCGTTCGAAGAGCCGGAACTCTCCCTTTACCGGACGCACGATGAAGGGTCGCGTCGCCGCGACGATCGTCGGCGGCCGCGTCGTCTTCGAGGAGAGCCGCCCATGAGGGATCGCGCCAAGAACAGGAAGATTTCCCTGGCACTTGAGGACGGGACGATTCTCACCGGGCAGTCGGCCGGGGTCCCCGGAACGGTGGCCGGAGAGTTCGTTTTCAATACCGCAATGTCGGGCTACGAGGAGGTTCTGACCGACCCCTCCTATGCCGGCCAGATCGTCGTGATGACCTCCCCCATGATCGGCAATACCGGAATCACCCGGGAGGATGCCGAGTCGGGCAAGGTTCACCTGTCGGGCTTCGTGGCCCGCGAGATCGTCGATCTTCCCTCGAACTACCGCTCCCGCCTTTCTCTTCCCGACTACTTCCGGGAGGAGGGGGTCGTGGCGGCGACAGGGATCGACACGCGCCTTCTGACCCTTCGCATTCGTGACAGAGGGGTCCTCCGGGGGGTGCTGACCACCGAGGAGCATGATCCTGCGACCCTTCTCCGGATGGCCCGGGAGGTTCCTCCAATCGGGGAGAGCGACCTTGTCGGGCGGGTGGCGACCCGGGAGCGGCGGACGCTTCTTCCGGAAGGGCCCTCCACCCTTCGCGTCGTCCTCGTCGACTACGGGGCCAAGGAGTCGATTGCCCACTGTATTCTGTCGATGGGTGTGGCTGTGACCGTTGTTCCCCCACAGACCACCGCCCGCCAGATACTCGAGGATCGCCCCGATGGGGTGATCCTCTCGAACGGTCCGGGAGATCCGGCCGTCCTCACCTCGGTGGTGGAGGAGATCCGGGGCCTCGTGGGCCGGCTCCCCCTCTTCGGGATCTGTCTTGGCCATCAGCTTCTGGCGAGGGCGGTGGGGGCGCAGACCTTCAAGCTTCCCTTCGGCCACCATGGCATCAACCATCCGGTGCTCGACATTCTGGAGGGGCGCGTTCTGATCACCTCCCAGAACCACAACTACGCCGTCGATCCGGCAACGCTTCCCGAAGGGGCAGTCAGGACCTTCGAGAGCCTCTATGACCACTCGCTCGAAGGGCTCTGGTTTCGTGAGGCGAGGATCTATTCGGTCCAGTTCCATCCCGAGTCGGCCCCGGGCCCCCGGGACGGGCGGAGTATCTTTTCCCGCTTTCTTTCGATCCTTTCGGGGGAGGATCGGTGACCGGCTTCGTCTCCTCTCTCCGGGAACTTCCGGAGGAGGCCTCGGAGAGAGTCCGGGCGGGCTACGAGGCCCTGGGCAACTGCCGGGTCTGCCCGCGTTCCTGCGGCGTCGACCGCCTCTCGGGGGAGACCGGAACCTGCCGTACCGGCCTCCTCGCCAAGGTCGCCGCCGCCAATCTCCACTTCGGAGAGGAGCCCTGTCTGACAGGGACGAGGGGGTCGGGAACGGTCTTTTTCTCCGGCTGCAATCTGGCCTGCGACTTTTGCCAGAACTTTCCTCTCAGCCAGTTTGGTCAGGGACAAGAGAAGACGCCCCGGGAGATCGCTGAGATCTTTTTGGGGCTCGAAGGTCGGGGGGCTCACAACATCAACCTCGTCACGCCGAGCCATGTTGTGCCCCAGATCCTTCATGCCCTGGCGCTGGCCCGGAAGGACGGGCTCACCGTACCGGTGGTCTACAACTCGAACGGCTACGACGAGCCTGCCATGCTTCGCCTTCTCGAGGGATATGTCGACATCTATCTTCCCGACATGAAATATGCCTCCGACCTCGTGGCCCTTCGTCACTCGAAGGCCCCCGGCTACGTGGAGCGAAATCGTGCCGCAGTGAGGGAGATGGCCCGTCAGGTTGGCCCTCTCTCCCTTGACGACAGAGGTCTTGCCCGGCGGGGTCTTCTTATTCGCCACCTGCTCCTTCCGGGAGGCTTGTCGGGGTTCGGCGAGGTTGCGAAATTCATCAGGGAAGAGCTTGGTCAGGAGACGGCCGTCTCCTTCATGGGGCAGTATTTTCCGACCCACCGGGCGCTCAGGATTCCCGCCCTGGCCCGGAGGATCACGAAGGATGAGTACGACCGGGGGCTTGAGATCCTCTTTTCGGAGGGGCTTGTCGAGGGATATGTACAGGAGTTCGAAGGGGAGGATGAGGGCCTGTTCCCGGCCTCCCAGGAAACAGAGGAGAGAGAGTGCCAAAGAGAGATGACCTTCGCCACATCCTGATCATCGGCAGCGGGCCGATCGTGATCGGTCAGGCAGGCGAATTCGACTACTCCGGAACCCAGGCCGTCAAAACCCTGAAGGAGGAGGGGTACCGGGTCAGCCTCGTGAACTCGAATCCCGCCACCATCATGACCGACCCGGAGATTGCCGACGCCACCTACATGGTTCCGCTTTCCGTGGAGAAGGTGAGCCAGGTACTTCTTCGCGAGAGGCCGGACGCCATTCTTCCCACAATGGGGGGGCAGACGGCGCTGAACCTGGCCGTGGCACTTGCCAAGGACGGCATTCTCGACCGTCTGGGGATCACCCTTCTGGGAAGCTCCATCGAGACGATCGAGATGGCGGAGGACCGGGGCAAGTTCAAGGAGGCGATGGCCCGTATCGGCCTCTCCGTCCCCCAAAGCTATCTTGTGCGTACGCTTCCCGAAGCGATTGAGGCCCTGGGGAAGCTCTCCTTCCCCATCCTTATCCGTCCCTCCTTCACGCTGGGCGGGACCGGCCAGTCGGTCGTCTATAACCGGGAAGAGTTCTCCCGCGCGGTTCTTTTCGGAATCGACCAGAGTCCGATCGGAGAGATTCTGGTCGAGGAGTCCCTGATCGGCTGGAAGGAGTTCGAGCTCGAGGTGGTCCGGGACAAAAAGGACAATGCGATTATCGTCTGCAGTATCGAGAATGTGGACCCCATGGGGGTCCACACCGGAGACAGCATCACCGTCGCTCCGGCCATGACCCTGACCGACCGCGAGTACCAGGATCTGCGCGATGCGGCGATCGCGATCCTGCGCGAGGTCGGGGTCGAGACCGGGGGATCGAATGTGCAGTTTGCGATCAATCCCCGGGATGGCCGCGTCGTCGTCATCGAGATGAACCCGCGAGTCTCAAGGAGCTCGGCCCTGGCCTCCAAGGCGACGGGCTTTCCGATCGCCCGGGTTGCGACCCGGGTGGCGATCGGCTATACCCTCGACGAGATCTCCAACGAGATCACCGGGACGACCCCTGCCGCCTTCGAGCCCTCCATCGACTATGTCGTCGTGAAGATCCCGCGCTTTCACTTCGAGAAGTTTCCCCAGTCCGACCGGACATTGGGCCCCCAGATGAAATCGGTGGGCGAGGTCATGGGGATGGGCCACAACTTCCGGGAGGCTTTTCTCAAGGCTTTGCGCTCGCTCGAAAACGGAACGGACCATCTCATGCCTTGCGAGCTTCCGGAGGATCCGGAGGAGCGGGACCAGCTCCTCAAGACCCCCACCGACCGTCGGATCCACCAGATCGGGGAGGCGATCCGCCGGGGGCTCGATACGGAGACTCTTGTCCGCCTGACAGGATTTGACCCCTGGTTTCTCCGGGAGTTCGCCAAGATCGTTGAGTTTGAGGAGGAGATCCGGGAATATCGGGGACACCCCCTTTCCGGGGTGCCCCGGGAGCTTCTCCGGACGCTCAAGGAAAACGGCTTCTCGGACCGGGCCCTGGCCCGTTTTCTCGACCGGACAGAGGCCGAGATCCGCATCTGTCGGGAGGCCCATGGGATCCGGATGAACCTCCGCACCGTCGACACATGCGCGGGAGAGTTTTCGGCAAGGACCCCCTACCTCTACGGGACCTATCATGGAGTGCCCGAATGGCGGCGCACATCCTCCTCCGACTCGGTCATCATCCTGGGGTCGGGCCCCAACCGTATCGGCCAGGGTGTCGAGTTCGACTACTGCTGCGTGCACGGGGTCATGGCGCTTAGGGAGATGGGGATCTCTTCGGCCATGATGAACTGCAACCCCGAGACCGTCTCCACCGACTTCAATGTCTCGGACCGGCTCTTCTTCGATCCCTTGACCCTCGAGGATGTACTGGAGGTCATCGCCTGCGAACGTCCGCGAGGGGTCGTCGTCCAGTTCGGGGGGCAGACCCCCCTCCGGCTCATGAAGGGGCTCCACGAGGCGGGCGTGCCCCTTTTGGGCACCTCCTATGAAATGACGGATCTCGCCGAGGACCGGGAACGGTTCCGGGATCTGATCGACCGGCTGGGGCTCCTCCAGCCCCGGAGCGGACTCGTTCACCGCATCGATGAGGCACTTCCGGAAATCCGGCGCATCGGATTTCCCGTGCTGGTGAGACCCTCCTATGTTCTCGGGGGGGAGGCGATGGAGATCCTCTACGACCTGGAGGACTGGTTCGAATACGAACGGCGGATCGCCTCCCTCGACTTCCGGTTTCCCCTTCTGATCGACTCCTTCTTCTCCGATGCCACCGAGGTCGATGTCGACGCACTGGGCGACGGCCATGAGGTCGTGGTAGGAGGGATCCTCGAGCACGTCGAGCAGGCGGGGATCCACTCCGGGGACTCGGCCTGTTTCATCCCCCCGAGATCCCTTTCGGAAACCGTTCTCTCCGAGATCTCCCGGCAGACGAAGGTCCTGGGGGAGGCCCTTTCGGTCCGGGGTCTGATGAATATCCAGTTTGCCGTTCAAAATGAAACAGTCTATGTTCTGGAGGTCAATCCCCGGGCCTCCCGGACCGTTCCGTTCACCTCCAAGGCGATCGGCCTCTCTCTTCCCAAAATGGCGATGCGCATCATGATGGGAGAGACGCTGGCCTCGCTCGGCCTCTCGGGGCGCCGCCCACCGCTTCTTCCCTATACGGCCGTGAAAGAGGCGGTCTTCCCCTTCCGAAGGTTCCGGGGGGCTGATACGCTCCTGAGCCCCGAGATGAAGTCGACGGGCGAGGTGATGGGCGTCTCCGGCGACTTCGGTGGCGCCTTCAGGGATGCACAGGAGGCGTCGGGGATGGTTCTTCCGACCTCGGGGACGGTCTTCGTGAGCGTCAGCGACCGGGACAAGCCGGCGGCGGTTGAGGTCTCCCGAAGCCTTTTCGAGGCCGGATTCCGGATCATGGCCACGGGGGGAACTTCCCGGGCCCTCGCCACTGCAGGGATCCCTTCGGTGGGCGTTCTCAAGGTCAAGGAGGGTCGTCCCCACATCGTGGATCTTATCAAGGACGGGGAGGTTCAGCTCGTTATCAATACCGTCTCGGGCAAACAGGCCCAGAAGGACTCCCTCTCCATCCGCCAGGAGACGCTCCTTCGGAACATTCCTTACTATACGACGATCGAGGGGGCCCGGGCCCTGGTTCTGGCCTTGGGGACAGGGCCGGACTCAGGTGTCCGCTCCCTCCAGGAGCTCCACCGTCTGCTTTCTGACGGGGCCGGCGCTTGAGTTTTTTCGGAAAATTTGTTTAAGTTCGAAAAGAGCACTTGTCCCGACGATATATTTGATGAACGACCCAGGAGGGACCATGCAACAGACACCCATGACCAAGGAAGGATACGCAAGGCTCCAGGAGGAGCTCGACCGCCTGAAGAAGGTCGATCGGTCCAAGAACATCCAGGACATTGCGGAGGCGCGGGCCCACGGAGATCTTTCCGAAAACGCCGAATACCATGCCGCCAAGGAGAAGCAGTCCTTTATCGAGGGGCGTATCAAGGAGCTTGAGTCCAAGCTTTCCACCGCGATCGTCGTCTCTGCTGCCCACCAGGACAAGGATCGCGTGACCTTCGGTGCCACTGTCTCCCTCAAGAACAGTGCCACAGGTGAGGAGAAGGTCTATACTCTCGTTGGGCAGGAGGAGGTGGATATCAAGCGCGGCCGGCTTTCGGTGGCTTCCCCCGTTGGAAAGGCCCTTGTCGGACGGCGGGTGGGCGAGACCGTTCTGATCCGGGTGCCTGCCGGAGAGATCGAATACGAGGTCTGCCGGATCGACTACGAGGGGTGAGTCTCTCCCTGAAAGGGGTTCCTGTGAAAAAGGCTCTGACGCTTGTCCTGTTTGCTCTCACGGTGGCCATTCCCGCCCTGGTCGTCTTCGGGATCTATTTCTTCGGCCCCCAACTCTCCCGCCTCCTGACCGGGGGATAGTGTTTCAAAACCGACGGGAGCCAGGGGGACTGTTTCATTGTCGGACAGTTTCTCTTTTTTTTTATTCCTCTTTTGAGAGGGGAATGGGTGGTAGTTCTGTTAAGGTACTGTTTCTTAAGTGTATTCTTTTTGTAAGCCATCTTTGGCATTCTTCTTGCATTTCTTTTAGGGCATCGGGGAGGAAGTCTGGACGTCTCCACGATCCACAAGGAGGAGTGCAATGGACTGTCAGCGTTGTCATGGGAAGATGGTGGAAGAGGAATTCAGCGACATCAAGGATGACTCGGGCTTTCTGAACTTTCGCGGTTGGCGATGTCTCCTGTGTGGTGAGATCGTGGATTCGGTCATCCTTTCGAACCGATCCCACAGGCCCTCCCCCATTGTGAGCCGCAACCGAAAGATTATGGCCTATCACTGAGAGACAGCTTTTTCGGCCGGGCCCGGGTCCTCCCCGGACCCGGATGCACTCATAGGGGAGAGGATCTCCCCGGATATTATAAAAAAGATGATGAAATGAACAGGAGTGAGACGATGATTACGATGAGCGAAAAGGCAGTGGAAAAGGTCAACGAATATCTCAAGACGGAAAACAAGGCAGGTTACGGCCTCAGGGTCTATGTCTCCGGGGGGGGATGTCATGGCTTCCAGTACGGGATGTCCTTCGAGGAGGCTCCGGGCGACATGGACCAGGTTGTCGAGGAGGCCGGCGTGAAGCTCTTCATCGACTCGCAGAGTTATCCCCTTCTTTCCGGGGCGACCGTCGACTATGTCGAGAATCTTTACGGTTCGGGTTTTGCCATCAAGAACCCGAATGCAAAGAGCTCCTGCGGATGCGGAAGCTCCTTTTCGGTCTGAGACTTCCGGGGTTCGTTCCGGAAGGTCAGGGAGGGCCTGTGGCACAGCAGGCCCTCTTTTTTTGTGCGCTTTTATGGCTTCTTTTGCGGCCGGCCCAGCTCCTGGCCGCCCCCTGCTCCATTCCTGCGGTTTCGGAATATATTACCTCCCACAGCCATCCTCCCCAATCCTCCGGGACAGCCGACCGGATGGCGGCTTCCCTGATCGCCGCCTCTCAAAGAACGGCGCTCCCCCTCTATCTTCTGGTCGCCATTGCGCAGCAGGAGTCCTCTTTTAACCCAAGAGCGGTCAACCGCGATTCGGGTGACTACGGTCTCTTCCAGGTCCACTACGCCTTCTGGCGGGCCCATCTGGCAAGAAGGTCTTCCCGGGGGCTTCGGGAGATCCGGCGGGCGGACCTCCTCAGTATCGACTTGAATGTGCGGGCAGCCGTGCTGATCCTCTCCCATGACCTCAGGCTCTCCGGGGGGGATGCCGTCTCGATGCTCGGCCGGTGGTCGGGGAGGGTGGGGGAGGCTCACAAGCGGTATGTGGAGGGGGTTCTGGAAAAAGGAATGGGATTTCTCAACGGGCTTCGTCGCCGGGGAATCTCCTGCCGATAGCTGCCAGGAGGAAGGTCTTGCCTCTCAGGAGGGGGCGGCGGCGACCCGGTCGCGTCCGCCGCGTTTGGCTTCGTACAGCATCCTGTCGGCCAGGGCGATGAGTTCATCCTCGCGGGAGAGGTCCTCCGGATAGTTTGCCACCCCGATGCTGACGGTCACGCCCCCGGCCTTGGGGTGTTTCAGTGAGCGGACCGTTCCCAGAAGCCTTTCGGCAATCCTGACTGCCGTCTCCTTTTCGATCTCGGGAAGCACGACGACAAACTCCTCCCCTCCATAACGTCCAAACCCGTCTTTTGCCCGGAGCGTTCCTGCGATCTTGCTTGTCACGGAGACGATGATCTCGTCTCCGACCTGGTGGCCCAGGGTATCGTTCACATTTTTGAAGTGATCGATATCGACCATGAGAAGGGAGAGAGGGGTCTTTCTTGAAACGGCATCCATCCATGCGAGATGGATAAAGGTGTCGAGGGAGTCCCGGTTGAGGATTTTCGTCAAGGGATCGTGCTCTGACTTTCGCTTGAGATGGCTTCGGTGGGCGAAGAGCGCATGGCTCGTTTCGAGGACCGGTGCCGAGAGTTCGAGAGCGTTCTGGAACTCAAGCTCCGGTTGGGGATTCTCCTCGGGGAATGGCGGGGGAAAGAGCAGGAGAAAGGGGATGGAGGGGGTCGTCTCCTGCTGGAGTTTGAAGATGACGATGTGCTGCGAGCCTGTATGAGGGAGATGAAGAATCCCGGTTTTTGCGGGGTCGAGTTCGTCAAAATATCTGTCATTGAGGAAGAGGATCTCGCGGACGGCCTCCGTCAGGGGGAAGGAGGCCTGCTCGGCAAAGAGGCTTTCTGGATCGCTTGACAGGACCGTTACCGTCCGGGCTTCGATCCTGGCTTCGCAGTAGGCGGCGGCGTTGGCCGAGAGGAGCTGGCGAAGCGACTGGCAAATCAGGGACTCGTAGGAAAAGGAGACTTCGAGCGGAATCAGGTTTGTGAGGCTCTGGGCAAAGGACCTGTAGCGGTTGAAGATGGCCATGAGACCGTTGCGCGCGGCGACCTGTTCGGCCAGAAAGGCGACGATGGAAAAAGAGATGCGGGGCCAGGGATCTCCCTGGTCGTCCATTATATCGGGAGCGCCATCCTCGAGTGCGATATGGGTAAAGCTCCCCGGGGGAAGTTCCTTGGCATTGTTGACAATGGGAGTCCCGTCCATCGTGGCGACGATCTGGATGTTCTGGGAAGGGCGGGGATCGATGACGCCCGAGAGGACAAGGGAGGGATCGGAGATCTGCATGAGGGTCTGGACGATCAAATCCCATCGCAAGGGGGAGAGATAGCGGGGGCGAACAAGAAGGAGGCGGCAGACATCTTGGGGGGAAGAGGGGTCCATGGAGCCTTTTTTTTGACGAGTATGCCAAAGTGACGACCGGGGACGGCAAAAAAAACATTACGTTCGTTAGACTACCACAGGATAAGGGGAAAGTGAAAAGATGTGCGGATCAGAGGGCGTCGGTCATCTCGTCGATGACGTAGCGGACGATCTCGGCCATGGTCGGATGGATGTGAAGGATCCTCTGATAGGTGTCGACGGTGGCACGAAGGGAAATTGCCACCCCGATCAAGTGGATAAGATCGGCGGCTCCCGGGCCGAACATTTCCGCGCCCAGGATCTCCCGGGTCTTGGCGGAGGCGGTGATCTTCAGTGCGCCCTCCGTCTGTCTGTTGACGATAGCCCGGCCGAGCTCGGAAAAGGGAAGATAGCCCGTCAAAACGGGAATGGCGCGTTCCCGGGCCTCCGATTCGCTGATTCCGACCCGCGCAAACTCCGGCTCGGTGAAGATCGAAAGGGGAACAGGACGTTCTTCGACGATGCGCGGCGGGTCGAGGACGGCGTTTGTCCCGGCCATCTCCCCGTGGTAGGTGGCGAGGTTCAGGACGGGGAGGTGGCCTGTCACGTCACCGGCGGCAAAGATGTGAGGGTTTGATGTGCGGAGGCAGGGGTCGACGGCGATCGCCCCGGCATGGGAAAGGACGATTCCGGCGTGTTCGCAGCCAATCCCCGTGACGGCAGCCTGTCGGCCGGTCGCGAAGAGGATCCGGTCGGCCTCGAGGCGGAGGGCGTCTCCGTCTTTTCTTGTGGCATGGAGGATCGGCCGGCCGCCTGATGTCTCGAAGCGGTGGGCCGTCATGCCGAGATGCACCCTCAGTCCGCTTTTCTCAAGTGCGGCGATATATCCCTCCCCGATTCGAGGGTCGACGTTCGGGTTCCAGTGATGGGAGATCTCGACGACCTCGACCCGGACCCCCAGCATTGAGAGGTATTGTCCAAGCTCGAGTCCTACCGGACCTGCCCCCATGACAACCACCGACCGGGGAAGGGTGAGACATTCGAGGAGGTCGTCGGAGGTCCAGAGCCACTCCCGGTTGATCCCGGGGATCTCCGGGATGCGGGGGGTGGATCCCGTGGCAACGATGGCCCGGTCAAAGTGAAGGACCTCGTCTCCGACCCTGGCGGAGCTGTGGGAGAGGAATGTGGCAGGAGCGGGAATAAATCGTATGCCCGGGTTCCCGGTGACGCTCTGGTGAGCCGACTCGGCCATCTCGCGGATCATGGAGTTCTTCATCGCCACGATGGTTGGAATGTCGATACGAAGAGATCCTGCGTCAAGGGAGATCCCCAGATCGGAAAGGCCCGTCCTGAGAAGGTGGAGGACGTGGGCTGGCCGGAGAAGGGCCTTGGAGGGCATGCATCCCTTCAGGATGCAGAGCCCTCCGAAGGGAGGCGGAGAGGCCAAAACAACCTCCGCTCCGAGACTTGCCGCCTGTCTTGCGGCATAGCGCCCGGCCGATCCGGCGCCGATGACGAGAATCTTTCTTTTTTTCAAGGGAACCTCAGGGGGATTCGGGTGAGGAGTCTTCTGGGCCCGGGTTGCGCCTTCTCTCCGTAGAGAGAGCATAACTGAAATGGCCGAGAGAAGTCATCTTGAGGACGTTTTTCAGGCGGCAGGGGCCGCTTTGGGGCGTTTTGAAAGAGTTTTTGTGCGAATTGGGATTTTTCGAGAGGGATATTGCCTTTTTTTAACTCACCGTGTAATCTTTGTGGAGATCGGTATCGCGAAAAACGCATCCAGACTTTCCAGGCCAAAGACAGGCCGCCAGGAAAGGATCATCGGCGATGTTCACGCAGAGACGGTGATCGGGAGCGAGAATAAGGGGCGAAGACAAGGGAGTCTTCATGAGTCGTCATGGAGGCTCTTTTTTTGTTTCGCCCCCTTTTTTATGTTCAGGCGGAGGCGGGATCCGGGACCAGGTCCCACTCCGCCCCGGGTTTTCCCATCCCATGACCATCATTTAAGGAGCAGGATTCTCATGACCCCGAAAGAAGTGCTTGACTATGCAAAGAAGAACAATGTTCAGATCATCGATGTGAAGTTTACCGATCTGTTTGGAACCTGGCAGCACTTTTCCATTACGCCCCTCCAGCTTTCCGAGGAGACCTTCGAGGAGGGCCTGGGCTTCGATGGGTCCAGTATCCGCGGTTTTCAGACCATCAACGAATCCGACATGCTCCTTATTCCCGATCCCAAGACTGCCTTCCTCGATCCCTTTACCCAGGTGCCGACGCTTTCCCTTATCTGCAACATCAAGGACCCCATCACGGGTGAGTCCTATGCCAAGGATCCCCGCTATATCGCGCAGAAGGCGGAAAACTACCTCAAGAAGGTGGCCGACATCTCCTACTGGGGCCCCGAGTGCGAGTTCTTTGTCTTCGACGACGTCCGTTACGGATCGGGACCGAACTTCTCCCACTACGCAGTTGACTCGATCGAGGGGGCCTGGAACACCGGCCGGGAAGAGGATCCCAACCTGGGCTACAAGATCCGCCACAAGGAAGGATACTTTCCCGTTCCGCCGACCGACACCCTGCAGGATCTCAGAAGCGAGATGGTCCTGACCATGGAGCAGATCGGGATCCGCTGCGAGGTCCATCACCATGAGGTTGCCACCGCCGGACAGTGCGAGATCGACATGCGCTTCGACACCATGACCAAGATGGCCGACAATGTGATGAAGTACAAGTATGTCGTGAAGAATACCGCCGTCAAGTACGGAAAGACGGCCACATTCATGCCCAAGCCTCTTTTTCAGGACAACGGCTCCGGCATGCACGTCCACCAGAGCCTCTGGAAGGCCGGCAAGAACCTCTTCTACCAGAAGGGCGGTTACGGAGACATTTCGGAGATGGCCCGCCACTACATCGGCGGACTGATCCATCACGCTCCGGCACTTCTGGCCTTCATCGCCCCCACGACCAATTCCTATCGTCGTCTGGTTCCGGGCTATGAAGCTCCGATCAACCTCATGTACTCGAAGCGGAACCGTTCCGCCTGCGTCCGCATCCCCATGTACTCGAAGAGCGAGAAGTCCAAGCGTATCGAGTTCCGGACTCCCGACCCCTCGAGCAACCCGTACATCGTCTTTGCCGCCCTTCTCATGGCCGGTCTTGACGGCGTCGAAAGAAAGCTCGAGCCTCCGGCTCCGCTCGACAAGGATCTCTACGAGCTGACCGACCGGGAAAAGAAGAAGATCAAGCAGATGCCGGGAAGCCTCGAACAGGCCCTTCAGGCACTCGAGAAGGATCATGACTTCCTCCTCAAGGGAGGGGTGTTTACCTCCGAGCTGATCGAGACCTGGATTCATGAAAAGATGAAGAAGGAAGTGGATGCAGTCCGTCTTCGTCCTCATCCCCATGAGTTCTTCCTGTATTACGACATCTAGACCTCCCCGAAAGGGAACTTGGGAAGTCTTCGGCAACGGAGCCGCGGGCGCAGTTTGCCTTGGCCCGAAAAGTCATGCTGGGCCTGGACAAAGAGATTTGTTCAGGCCCTTTTTTTGTGCGAGGACATAGGACCTATGAATCACGAGCAGAAAATCATTCGGGAGCTGACGGCCTTTTTTGAGATCAGCCGGGAGCTTGCGAGCTCTCCGGACCTCGACAGCGCCCTGGCCCACATTCTGGGAATCATGGACTCCCAGCTCAATCTCCACCGGGGAGCTATCCTCCTGCTCGATGCGCAGACCGACGAGCTCATGACGGAGCTTGCCTTCGGGATGTCGGAGGAGGAGAAGCGGAAGGGGCGTTTCAAGGCCGGGGAGGGGATCAGCGGGACGGTGCTTTCGACAGGACAGCCCATCGTCGTCCCCGACATCGATGCCGAACCCCGCTTTTTGAACCGCACCGGGAGTCGACGGGGGAAGGGACGGGCAAAGACGGCCTTCATTGCCGTTCCCCTGATTTTTCAGGGGAAGAAGCTGGGCGTTCTCTCGGCCGATTGCGACATGTCCAAGGAAGAGCGGGACCTCGAAGAGGACACACGCGTGCTCTCGATCATCGGGTCGACCATTGCCCAGGCGGTGCTTCTTCGCCAGCGGCTCTCCCTGGAAAACCGGAAACTCCTTGAGGAGGCCTCCCGCCTCGAGCATGCCCTGAAGGACCGGTATGCGATCGAGGGGTGGATCGGCCGCTCCAAGGTCATGCACCAGATCGCAGAGAGCGTCCACCAGGTGGCGGGAAGCCGGGCGACCGTCCTGATCCTGGGAGAAAGCGGGACCGGCAAGGAGGTGATCGCCAAGGCGCTCCACTTCATGAGCCCCCGGGCCAAGAACCCCTTCGTACAGATCAACTGTGCCGCCATCCCCGAGACCCTTCTTGAGAGCCAGCTTTTTGGCCACGAGAAGGGGGCCTTCACCGGAGCCCATATCTCCCGCCCGGGCAAGTTCGAGGCGGCCGACGGAGGGACGATCTTTCTCGACGAGATCGGAGAGATCTCCCCGGCTGTACAGGTAAAGCTCCTTCGGGTCCTCCAGGAGCGTTCGGTGGAGCGACTGGGAGGTCAGCGGGTCATCCCTGTCGACGTTCGGATCGTTGCCGCCACGAACAAAAATCTTGAGGAGATGATCCGCCGGAACCTTTTTCGGGAGGACCTTTACTATCGGCTGAACGTCGTACCGCTTGTCCTGCCGCCCCTTCGGGCGAGACGGGAAGATATTCCTCTGCTTCTCGACCATTTTCTGGAGCGATTCAACCGGGATAACGGACGGACTGTCGAGCTCAGTTCGGGGGTCCTCGATCTTTTGATCGATTACGAATGGCCAGGCAATGTCCGGGAGCTTGAAAACATGGTGGAAAGGCTTGTGGTGATGGCCCGGGAGGACCGGATCACAGGGGAGGACGTCAGGAGGGCGATGACGCTCTATCCCCGTCCCTCCCGGATTGAGACCTCCCGGGAGCCATCGGAAGGGACCCCAAGGCCGAGTGTGGAGAGAGACGGGGAAATCCACGGGGAGGAGCCGGAGGTTCGGGCCAGGGGGCTACTCGGGGCGGTCAGCTCCCTTGAGCGGGAGCAGATCGAGTCTGTTCTGAAGCGCTACGGATATGTGAAGACCCGGGCGGCCAGGGCTCTCGGGGTGACTCCGCGCCAGCTTCGCTACCGCATGATCAAGTACGGGATCCCCGACGACCTGCCGGAGGAGTGATCCGGCAGGGGCTAGGAGAGTTTGAGCCCCAGGTCCCGAAGCTGGATGGAGTCGACCGGGGCCGGGGCCTCCGTAAGAAGGCAGGCGCCCTTCTGTGTTTTGGGGAAGGCCATGACATCCCGGATTGAATCGCGTCCGAGCAGGATCATTGCGAGGCGGTCGAGTCCGATTGCCATCCCGCCATGGGGAGGGGCCCCGAAGGAGAGGGCCTCGAGCAGAAATCCGAAGCGGCGGTCGGCCTCCTCTTGCGTCAGTCCGATCAGGTTGAAAATCCTCCGCTGAAGTTCAATCTCATGGTTTCTGATGCTTCCCCCTCCCACCTCCGTCCCGTTGAGGACAAGATCGTAGGCCAGCGAACGGGTCTTTTCCGGGGTGTCGGCGAGAACGCCCAGATCCTCGGGGTGGGGGGCGGTAAAGGGATGGTGGACCGCCTCGTGCCGCTTCTCGTCGTGGTTCCATTCGAGAAGGGGAAAGTCCACGACCCAGAAGAGGGAGGTCCGGGTCTTGTCGATGAGGTCGGCCTGGTGGGCGATGTGGGTTCGGAGTGCGCCCAGAATTTTGAGTGCGGTCTTCTTCTCATCGGCCACGAAGACAAGCAGATCTCCCTCCTCCGCCGCCATGCGCTCCCGGAGGGAGCTTCGGATATCTTCGGGGAAAAACTTCAGGATGGGACTTGAAAGTCCGGAGCTGTCGACCTTGATCCAGGCGAGCCCCTTGGCTCCCTGACTCTGGGTCCAGGCAGTGAGGTCCTCCACATCCTTGCGGCTGAGGGCCGCTCCTCCGGGGTAGCGAAGTCCCCGGACCGTTCCTTTCTCCGAGGCGGCAACGCTCGTGAAGACGGAAAAAGTGGTTTTTTTCGCCAGATCCGAGATGTCGACGATGGGAAGGTCAAAACGGAGGTCCGGCTTGTCGCTGCCGTAGCGCTCCATGGCCTCCTCATAGGTGAGCCGCATGAAGGGCCGGGAGAGGGTCTCGCCCCGGAAGGTCCGGAAGATGTCGCAGAAGAGGTCCTCCATGATGCCGAGGAACTTGTCGCGCGTCAGAAAGGAGGCCTCGATGTCGACCTGGGTGAACTCGGGCTGGCGGTCGGCACGCAGGTCCTCGTCCCGGAAGCAGCGGGCGATCTGGAAGTAGCGCTCGAGACCCCCGACCATCAAAAGCTGCTTGAAGAGCTGGGGCGACTGCGGAAGGGCGTAGAAGGAGCCCTTCTCGAGCCGGGAAGGGACAAGAAAGTCTCTGGCGCCTTCCGGGGTCGACCGGGTGAGAAGGGGGGTCTCGACCTCCCAGAACTGCTGGGAAGTCATGTGGTTGCGAATGAGGGTCGTCAGCTCGGAGCGGAACTTCAGCGCTTCGAGAAGGCGCGGGGAACGCATGTCGAGGTAGCGGTGAGTGAGCCGGAGGCTCTCCGAGACCTCTTCGGTGGTCCCGACCGGGAAGGGCGGGGTCTTTGCGGAGTTGAGGATCGTGAGCCCCGTAACCCGGATCTCGCGGTCTCCCCCGGGGATGGTGGCATTGACTGTCCCTTCCGGACGGAGACCCACCACGCCATGTACGGAGATCACCCATTCGTCCCTGAGATCCTTGGCCACCTCTTCTAGGGTCGCGTTTGCCGATGCGTCGATGACGCACTGGATGCGTCCGGAGCGATCCCGGAGCTCGATGAAGAGAAGTCCTCCGTGGTCCCGGACCGTCTGGACCCATCCGGCAACAGTGACGGTGGTTCCGGAGGGGCAGGAGTAAAGGTCTGAGACAGGGTGCGAACGGTACATGAATCGGTCCTCGGTGTTGGGGAAGAGCCGGCGAGGGGCTCTTCTTGGGGGGTGTCTGCGTGTCTTTTGGGAGTCGTCTGTGCGTGTTTTGCCCCGGCCTCTCGTGCGACCGATACTTCCGGATGGGGTCCGGATGGGGTCCGAATGCCGCCCGGATCCCATATGGGGCATTGGCCGGCCGGTTTTGCCGGCCGACGGCCCCATTGTAGCACAGGAGGTCCTCCTCCGGGGGAAGGGTCAGGGGAGAGTTCGTCCCTCGTCGAGATCGATCAGGTCGAAGGGGGAGAGCGTTCCGATATCGGGACGCTGGGCCAGGGAGGGATAATTGCGCCTTCGGTGGCCCGTTCGTTTCTCGTCGGGAGGAGCGTTCTCGATTGCCTCCCGCCATGCGTCTTTCTCCTGATCGGTCCGGGGAACGGACTTTTCCTGAATCCAGGCAAGAACGGCCAAGTCGTCGGGAAGCCGGAGGATGGCCTTTTCAAGCGCGGCCGGATCGAGTCCCGTAAAGGCAAGAAAACGTCCGTCGAGGGGATAGAGGCCGGTCTGGGGATCGATCGGCCGGAGGAGGTTTTGATGGTACTCCTCCGGAAGGGTTCCTTCGGCGTGTCGGCGGACCTTGTCGATGAGCCTGGGAAGGATCACGAACCCCCCCAGACTCTCCCGCGGGGATCTCAATGAGACGGTCATCGTCGAGGTCCGCGTTTGCCGGAGGGGGATCCGGGACGTTTGGGTCCCGAGGAGGAAGGCCTCCTTCCCGCCGTGGGTCGTGCACTCCTGGGGGCTCCTCCGGGGGAACTCTTTCTGGGCCCGCCCCTTTCGGATTGGGGGGCAGTTCGCGCGTCAGACCTTCCAGAAGGCCGGGAAGACCGTTCGGGGTGTGGTTTTCGATCGGCCCCCTCCCGGTTGTCAGCTCCCTCCCGGCGAGGTTCCCGTGTTTCCCGGTCTCTTTCGAAGCCCGCTCTCGGGGGGCGGGTCTCGGTATTCTTACGGAAGGGGCGGTCCTGAGAACTCTCCCGAGAGCGTCCCGGAGGCCGGTCTGACCGTTCTGGACGTTCCGATCGTTCTGGCCGGTCTTGGCGGTATGGGCGGTCTGGCCGGTCTTGGCGCTCTGGGCGAGCTGGCCGGTCTGAAGAGTCCCTCTCTCGAGCCGGCTCATCAAACTTCCGTCCCGGCGCGCTTCTTTTGAAGGAACCTTCGGTCTTCCGGAAGGGGGGACGGCCTTCGGCTCGTCCTCCTGCCCGCGCGGAACGTTCGGGATAAGCGTTCCGTCCGGCCCCTTCCCGGCTGTCGGGTCTCTCCCGGCGGGGCTCGCGTGTTCCCCGGTCCCGTTCGAAGCCTTCTCTTGGGGGGCGGGAGTCGCTGTTTTTCCTGAACTCCCTGTCCGGGGAGCGCTCTTGAAAGCGTTCCGAGGGTCTGTCGGATCGCTCTGACTTGCCTGACCATTCTGGCCTGGCTGGCCGGTCTGGCCGGCCTGGCCTGTCTGGCCTGGCTGACCGGTCTGATCGTTCCTTCCATTCTGTCCGGGCTGGTCGGTCAGAGAAGTCCCTCTCCCGGGCCGGCTCGTCAAACTTTCGTCCCGGCGCGCCTCTTTTGAAGGATCCGTCGGTTTTCCGGAAGGGGGGACGGCCTTCGGATCGCCCGAATGGCCGCGGAGAAGGCCGTTCAGACCGGCCTGAACTCTCAAATCGCTCGGACCGCCCTGGCCCCTCGGACCGCTCCGGCCGCTCGGAACGCTCGGAAAAGCCCCTCTCCCGGGCCGGCTCGTCAAACTTGCGTCCCGGTGCGCTTCTCTTGAAGGAACCTTCGGTTTTCCGGAAAGGGGGACGTCCTTCGGATCGCCCAAATGGGCGCGGAGCGGGACGGGAGGAGCGTTCGGTCGAGGCGTCCCGCTCGGCTCCCTCCCGGCGGGGCTCCCGTGTTCCCCGGTCCCGCTCGAACCCCTCTCTCGGGGGGCGGGAGTCACTTGTTTTTCGGAACTCCCGGTCCGGGGAGCGCTCTTGAAAGCGTCCCGGGGGTCTGTCGGAGCGCTCTGACTTGGATGACCATTCTGTCCGGGCTGGCCTGGCTGGCCGGTCTGATCGTTCAGAAAAGGTCCTCTCCCGGGCCGGCTCGTCAAAATTTCGTCCCGGCGAAGTTCTTTTGAAGGAGCCGTCGGTCTTCCTAAAGGGGGGACGGCCTTCGGATCGCCCGAAGGGTTTTCCGGAAGTCTCGCGCTGGGGCGCTCGTTCAACGCCCTCCCCGCTGTCAGGTCGTTCCCTTCGAAAATCCCTGTCTGCTTGCCCCTTGGAAAAATCCTCTCTCGGGGTTCGCTCACCCCGCTCCCTGCTGAAGGAAGGGCGCGAGGGGCCGGTTCTCGTTGGGCGATCCGGGGACTCTTCGGAGGAGAAGCGTCTCGGCCGATCGGCTCCCCCGGCCGGGCGTCGGTATCTTTCTTGTGTTTCGGAGAACCCTCCGGCTCTCGGAGCCGACTTCCCGGGCGCCCTTCCGGAGTCTCTCCCGTAGCGGGAGTCAAGGTTCTTGGAATGGGTTCCGGGGCGGGTCCCGGCCAGAAGGGACTCGATTTCCGCGGGGGTCACGGTGCGGTATTCTCCGGGCTCAAGACCCGAGAGGGTCAGGGGGCCAAACGCTGTTCGGACGAGTTTTAGGACGAAGTAGTTTAGCGTCTCGAATAGACGCCGGACCTCGCGGTTTCTTCCCTCGGTCAGGGTGATGCGGTACCAGGCGTTGGTCGATGTCTGACGTTCGAGGACGAGCTCCAGGGGAAGGACCGCCCGTCCGTCGAGCTTGACGTCGCCCTGTGCCATCCGCTCAAGATGGGCAGGGGTCAGTCCTCCCTGGATCTTCACAAGGTATGTGCGGGGGATCTCGAAGCGGGGGTGGAGGATCCGCTGGGAGAGATCGCCGTTGTTTGTGAGGAGGAGCGCCCCTTCCGTCTGGAAATCGAGCCGGCCGATATGCAGGATGGGGTCGATCCCCGGAAAGTAGTCCTTGAGGGTCGGACGCCCTTCCGGATCGAAGAGGGTGGAGACCACCCCCTTGGGCTTGTAGAAGAGGAAGAGGAAGGTCTCCGACTCCCGGGGAAGGGGACGTCCGTCCACAAGGACATCCTGGGTCGTGGGGTCGACGCGCGTTCCCGGCTCGGTCACGACCTCCCCGTCAACTGTGACGGAGCCGGCGGCGATCAGCTGTTCGGATTTTCTTCGGGAGGCCACTCCGCGATGGGCGAGAAGCTTGTGGAGCCGGAGTCGGCCATCCGCCTCTTCTTGAGAGTCGGGGGAGTCGTCTGGGCTCCGGTCGAAGTCGGAACCTTGGGTTGTCATGTCGGGATCCTTTACTCCCACTCGATCGTGGAAGGCGGCTTGGGAGAGATGTCGAATACCACCCGGTTGATTCCGGGAACGGTGGCGATGATGCGGTGAGAGATGCGGGCGAGGAGCGCCGGGTCGAGAAAGTGGACGTCTGCGGTCATGCCATCGACCGATTGGACTGCCCGGATCGCCGCCACATTTTCATAGGTTCGGGCGTCGCCCATGACCCCGACCGACTTGACCGGGAGCAGGACGGCAAAGTATTGCCAGAGGTCGGCGCGGTAAGACGAGGCCTCGACCTCCTCCCGCACGATGGCGTCGGCCTCCCGAAGGATCTCGAGACGTTCCTCTGTGATCGATCCGAGGATGCGGATGGCGAGCCCTGGACCCGGAAAGGGCTGGCGAGAGACAAAACGGTCGGGAAGACCCAGCTCCCGGCCAAGACGACGCACCTCGTCCTTGAAGAGCTCCCGCAGGGGTTCGACAAGGGCGAAGGGCATGCGCTTCGGAAGCCCTCCGACATTGTGGTGCGACTTGATCACGGCGGAGGGTCCCCCGAAGGAGGAGACGCTTTCGATGACGTCGGGGTAGAGTGTCCCCTGGGCAAGGTAGCGATAATTGCCCCGCCGTTTGGCCTCCCGGCCGAAGACATCGATGAAGGCCCTGCCGATGATCTTCCGTTTCTTTTCCGGGTCGGCCACGCCCCGGAGACGGTCGAGAAAGAGCTGGCGGGCGTCGATGACCTCAAGGGGGATCCCCAGGGAGTCGAGGTCACCCCGGAGTTCGGAGAGCTCGTTTTTCCGGAGAAGGCCGTTGTCGACGAAGAAGGCGTGGAAGCGGTTTTTCAGGGCGCGGTGGCAGAGAAGGGCGGTCACTGTGGAGTCGATGCCGCCGGAGAGGGCACAGATCAGGTGGTCGGATCCGACCTGGGATTGGATCGCCTCAACGTGGCGGTCGAGGTATCCCTTGAGCGTCCAGTTTTTTGAGATCCCGCAAATATCCCGAAGAAAATGGCGAAGGAATTCGACACCTCCTGCCGTCTGGGTCACCTCCGGGTGAAACTGGACCCCGTAGATCCCCTTCTTCCGGTTCTCCATGGCCGCCACCGGCGTTGTGGAGGTCTGTCCTGCGGCCGAAAATCCGGGCGGGAGAGTAATGATGTTGTCGCCGTGGCTCATCAGGACGGGGGAGCCCGGAGGAAACACTTTCCAGAGAGGGGAGAGGGTCCCGGCAGGGGAAAAGGGCTGGACGCCGTACTCCCTGACCTTCGCCCGCTCGACCCTGCCGCCGGCTGTATGCGCAAGGATCTGCATCCCGTAGCAGATGCCCAGGATGGGAAGTCCCATTTCGAGCAGTGCGGGGTCGAGTGTGGGCGCTCCCGGTTCGTAGACCGAGGCCGGCCCCCCCGACAGAATCAGCGCAAGGGGATTTCTTCGACGGATCTCCTGCAGCGGGGTCGAGGCCGGAAGGATCTCCGAATAGATCTCCATCTCGCGGATGCGTCGGGCGATGTTCTGCGTCAGCTGGGATCCGAAGTCGAGAATCAGCACAGGGGCGATGGTCACGGGCGTGCGGGCTTTCTGTAGTGGGAAGGAGGGATCAGGCGTCGTCCCATTCCCGGCGATAGTTGGGGGCTTCCTTGGTAATAATGACGTCGTGGACGTGGCTTTCCCGGAGGCCGGCGGGAGAGATGCGGACGAAGTGGGCATTCTCCTGAAGCTCCTTGACGGTCCGGCACCCACAGTAGCCCATCCCGGAGCGAAGACCTCCGGAGAGCTGGTAGATGAGCTCGGCCAGGCGGCCCTTGTGGGGAACGCGCCCTTCGATGCCCTCGGGAACCCACTTTTTTCCTCCGGCGGGCTGGTTGTAGCGGTCTCCCCCGCCGCGCTCCATCGCTCCGATCGAGCCCATTCCGCGATAGGTCTTGTAGGAACGACCCTGAAAGAGGACCGTCTCTCCAGGAGACTCTTCCGTGCCGGCAAAGAGGGATCCCAGCATGACGGCCGAAGCGCCGGCGGCCAACGCCTTGACCATGTCTCCGGAATACTTGATCCCCCCGTCGGCGATGACGGGAACCCCCGCCTCCCGGGCGACACTGTAGACATCGGAGATGGCGGTGAGCTGGGGAACACCCGCTCCCGCCACGATCCGGGTCGTGCAGATGGATCCGGGGCCAACGCCGACCTTGAGAAGGTTTGCACCCGCTTTGATAAGGGCCTGCGCGGCATCGGCCGTGGCAATGTTCCCCGCCATGACGGGAATGGACGGGAAGCTCTTCCGGACCTCCCGGATCATCTGGATAACCCCCGTCGAATGGCCATGGGCGGTATCGATCACGATCATGTCGACCTGGGCTCGGGCGAGATGTCTGGCCCGTTCAAGGGCCGGTTCTCCGACTCCGATGGCGGCCGCAACAAGAAGCCGGCCACGGGCATCCTTGGCGGAATTCGGGTATTTGATCTTCTTTTCAATGTCCTTGATGGTGATCAGGCCGTCGAGCTCATTTTTATCGTTGACCACCGGAAGCTTTTCGATGTGGTATTCCTGGAAAAGCTTCTTGGCCGCATCGAGGGTCGTGCCCACGGGGGCCGTGATGAGGTTCTTCGAGGTCATGACCTCGGAGACCTTCCGGGTGTGGACCGTCTCAAAGCGAAGGTCGCGGTTTGTGACGATGCCCTTGAGCTTCCTGTCCTTGATGACCGGGATTCCCGAGATACGGTAGGTCTGCATGAGTTCAAGCGCCTGTCCCACCGTGGCGTCGGGGTCGATGGTAATGGGATCGGTGATCATCCCGGACTCGGACTTCTTGACCTTGTCGACTTCGTGGGCCTGATCCTCCGGGGAGAGCGCCCGATGGATGACGCCGATTCCCCCCTCCCGGGCGAGGGCGATGGCGAGCCTCGCTTCGGTCACGGTGTCCATCGCCGCAGAGAGAACGGGCAAGTTCAGGCGAATGCCGTCCTGCAGTGCGATGCTGGTGTCGGTGTCGGCGGGAAGAAAATCGGAGAAGCGGGGAACGAGGATGACGTCGTCAAAGGTCAGCCCCATGGGAAGGTCGTTTGAAAGCATGGATCCCCCTCATATTTGGTCGAATAATCTTTCTATTCTAGATGAACTCCGTCTCAAAGTCAATGGAGGATCTTTGTGCTAATGCCGATTTATTTATTTTTGTTAATGTCTTAATTGTTTTTATCCGGGAGGGATTACAGGAGGCCGCGGAGCTTGAGGTCGACGAACTGACGGGCCGTTCTCCCCGACCGGGAGCCTCGTCCGCGGGAAAAGGAGAGCGCCGAAAGGAGAAGTCGGAGGGCAGGATCGGAGAGCTCTTCGACCGTGTCGCGGGAGGTCTCCTGCCAGGCGGCCAGGCGGGAGAGGACTCCTCCTTCCTCTTCCGAAAGGATGCCGGCGGCTCGGGCCTTCGCGAGAACGATGGAGAGGTAGCCCTCCTGCGAAGGTTCGTCGAAGGAGCGGACAATCCCGAAACGGTCGCGGATAGCGTGGACGTCGTCGGCCTCCTCTTCGGGATGAAGGGAGTCCCCCCGGGCGGATCGGGACTCGGGGAGAAGGTTGCGGATGTTTGTGGTGACGACAAGTGCCATGTTCTCGGGAGGGGCCATGGCCCCCCCGTCGAGAAAGGCCTTGAACTGGCGAAAGTCCAGGTCGTCTGGAGAAAAGGCCAGGTCGTCGAGCAGGAAAAGGTAGAACTCGGGTCGCAGGGAGAGGAGATCGCTCAGGGGAGCGAAAAAAGGGATCCCGGTAATGTCGGCCTGAACGAGCCGGAGCGGGGGGAGTCCCGGATCCTGGTTCCACTCGTTCCAGAGGGAGAGGACAAGCGAGGTCTTTCCCGTTCCCCGGTGGCCGTGGAGAAGCGCCGGAAGGGGAGGCAGTCCCCGGGTCATTCCCCGGAGGTTCTTCCGGAGGATCTCTGCGGTCTCTTCCTGGCCGGACAGCTCTCCGGGAAGGATTGTCCGCGGATGGTGAATCGCGTGGAGAAAGGGGAGCTGGCCGGGAGGAGAGACGAGACGGAGGGCCTTGTGTGGTCCTTCGAGAACGTGACCTTCGTCGATCCTGTCAAACATCGAAGAAGAGGTCGCCCGCTCCGTCCTTCCGGTTTTCCTGGGCCATCTCGGTCTCGAAGGTGATCTTCTTGAAGAGGAGAAGATCGTAAAGCCGTCCCGCCTGAGTCCTGATGTCCGGAGCCTCCAGAAGAAACTGGCGTTCCGTGGCCGTGAAAGGAAGGAATGCCGACCAGTGCTGGAGAAGGGAGATCGGATCCTTTGCCGACTCGTTGATCCACTTGAGTTCGGATGTCAGGTCCCACTGGGTCAGCACCTCCGAGACGACGGAGCCGATACGGTCCATGTCGGCCTGGGCCAGAGGCCAGCGGCTCTCTGGGCGAAGGACGGAGACGAGGGCCGTGCGCCACTCCTCATTGGAGGTCTCCTCTTCGATATCGAAGGTCGAGATGCCGAGGAGGGTGATATAGTAGCGCCCGTCGGGGAGTCTGTTGCTCTGGACGATCTTTCCCAGTGTTCCCCGTTTTTCGACAGGAGGAGTCTGGTCGTACTGCTCCTCCCAGCCTTCCTTGAGGAGGGTCATGCCGACGAGGTGCTCCCCCTCGAGGGCGGATTCGATCATCTTCCGGTAGCGCGGCTCGAAGATATGAAGGGGCCGGAGGGTCTTCGGAAAAAGAACGACATTCGGAAGTGGAAATAGTGGAATCTCTATGGGCATGGCGGCTTAACCTCCCATGAAGGCCGTGAGGAATGGATCCGGGAGAAGGGCGCTCCTGCTCCTCCCCGTATGTGCTTACTGTATGGTGACCCGGAACCCTTTGGTCGTCGGTCCATGACGATCAGTCCTCTTCATAAAGTGTATAGCCAGCAGGCTCTTTTCTGATGATTCCTCTGGCATCGGGAAAGGCCGCCCCGAAGAGGGCAAGCCTCCCGAACCATACTGTCGTATCGGCAGAATACGGGAATGTCTTGAGCCTTCCAGGAACCCTTCGTTCGAGGGCGCCCAGCGCCGCCTCGAAGGTCGGATAGCTCCCGACCTTGAGAAGGTGATTGCTTGCCGCAAGTCTCTGGTGAACCGCCGGCGAGGCGAGTTCGTGCATCCCGTAGAAGGCGCCCCCGGAGATCAGGAGGAGGCCCAGGGTCACCATGACGGCAAGCTGGCGGGAAAAGCTCTGGAATGCGGCCGACCAGCTGGAGCTGTCGCCTTTTGAAAAAAAAGCCACGAAGGCCTCCTGAGGGGTAAGGGGAGTCGTCAACCCTATTATCGTTCCGGATTCGGGGGGTGGAGTCAAGTCTTGCGATTTGCTAAGGTTTGAGGGAAGGGAAGGGACTTGGTCCGCGCATGGTTTACGGGGGGGGTGGACGATGGAAGGATCGAAGAGGAGTGCCGAAGAAGACCGCTCATCGTGGCGGGTGGTCCCTGCCGTCCCGGGAGATGCCGCTGTCATGGCCCGATTCTGGGTCCGGCTGATGGACGAGGAGGCGCCGCCCCTCTTCCGTGCCGGGACGGAAGGTCTGTCCCGGGCGGAAAAGGCCTTCGACCGGATGCTTGCGCAACGGGCCACCTACCGGGGATTCCTGCTTTACCCGGTATCGCCTCTCCCTGCGGTAGGCCGGGAGGCCCGGGGGGAGGGAGCCGTGCGGGAGCCTGGGGGCTTCATTCTGGGTTCGGTCTATGAGCGGCTCTACGGGGAACCCTCCCGGGCGGGCAATATCATGCACTGGTATGTTCTCCCCGAGCTGCGGGGGAGAGGGGAGGGGGGGAGACTCTACCACGCGCTCATGGACTGGTTCCGGGCGGAGGAGGTGGAGAGCGTCGAGGTGATGGCCCGCGCCGAACCGTCGCGGACTGCGGCCTGGAGTCGGCAGGGTTTTTCCGTTGTGCTCGACCTTCTTGTCATGCGGGCGCCCTGGTCCTCCGACTGACAGGGAGGATCGTCTAGAGATCGGGAAGGTCGTCTCCCTTTCCGGTGAAGAGCTTTCCTTCCCACCGCGCAAGAAGGAATCCCCGGATGTAGGGGTCGATCTTGCCATCGAGGATTTCGTCGACCCGGGAGGATTCGATGCCTGTCCGGTGGTCCTTCACGATCTGGTAGGGCTGAAGGACATAGGATCGTATCTGGCTTCCCCAGGCGTTGTCCTTCTTGTTCTCGGCCCCGGAGACCATGTCGAGCTCGGCCTTCTTCTTCTGGCGTTCGAGTTCGAAGAGGCGCGCCCTCAGGACCTTGAAGGCCATCTCGCGGTTCTGGATCTGGGAGCGCTCGTTCTGGCTCGAGATGACGATCCCTGAGGGCATGTGTGTGAGCCGGACCGCTGACGAGGTCTTGTTCACGTGCTGGCCACCGGCCGAGGAGGCGCGGAAGGTATCGATCCGGATATCTTCGTCGCGAATGTCGACCTCGATATCCCCCTCGATCTCGGGGTAGACGAAGACGGAGGCGAAGGAGGTGTGGCGGCGTTTGGCCGCATCGAAGGGGGAGATGCGGACCAGACGGTGGACGCCGCTTTCAGCCTGGAGAAAGCCGAAGGCAGACTCCCCCCGGATCCGGACCGTGGCACTCTTGATGCCGGCCTCCTCTCCTGGCTGAAGGTCGAAGACTGTCGTCTCGAAGCCCCGGCCCTCGGCCCACCGGAGGTACATGCGGAGCAACATCTGGGCCCAGTCCTGGGACTCCGTTCCCCCGGCCCCCGGATGGATCTCGAGGATCGCGGGGCTGTCCGAGTACTCGTCGGAGAGGATCTCTTCGAGCTCGAGCTGATCGATCTTCGAGATGAAGAGGGGAAGGATTCGGGCCGCCTCCGCCAGAAGATCCGGATCCTCTCCCATATCGAGTGCCGTTTCGATCTCCCCTTCCTCTCCGGAGATCTCCCGGAGGAGATCCCGCCTTTTCTCGATCCGACGCTTTTCCTTGAGAAGCCGCGTGGCCCGTTCGGCATTTTTCCAGAAGGCGGGATCCGCGCTCTGGGCCTCGAACTGTTCGATGGTCAGGGAGAGGCGTTCCGGGTCAAAGATGCCTCCGGAGCTGGTCAAACCTGTCGCGGTTTTGGGAAAATCGGTCCCGGATTGCCTGAATATCAATATGGTCTCCGTTCACGGAGGG
>DAHXNG010000095.1 GCA_027366615.1 Nitrospirota bacterium
AGCCGGAGGGCATGGTCGTGACAAAGGAGAGCGAGAGCGCCTCCTTCCCCCGGTCGTAGGCCACATAGATGATCGCCAGAAGGGGGGTCACCGCCACGAGGAAGGCGATCCCCGTAAGGGAGCCCAGGACGACATTCCGGATGCGGCGATAGAGGGAGAGCCCCTTTGCGGGGCGAGAGGTCTCAGCCACCGCCCACCGACCCCGCGAGGCGTCCGCCCATGAGCTTCAAGAGAAGCTCCCGACCCACCGTGTTGACAACGAGGGAGATGACAAGAAGGATGAGCCCCAGCTCGATCTCCGCCGCAGAGAAGAGCGGGTCGATCACCGCGTAGGTGAAGGTATTGGCCAGAAGGGAGCTGATCGTGTATCCCACATCCTGGATCGAAGTGGGTACCGAGGCCTGGTTGCCGATCAGGAGAAGGACCGCCATCGTCTCTCCCAGGGCGCGGCCGAACCCCAGGATCGCAGAGCCGATGATCCCCGGCACCACCGCGGGAAGCTTCACGAAGTAGACCATCTCCGCCTTTGTCGAGCCCAGGGCATAGGCCGCCTCGACCGTCTCCCGGGGCACCATGACGAGCGAGTCCCGGGTCACAGTGGCCACGAGAGGGATCACCATGATCCCGACGACAAGCCCCGCCGAAAGGATCCCGTAGCCCATGGCATCGCCGGAGAAGAAGTCGAAGTGGCGCCCCAGCGTATTGGCAAGGGCCGGCTCCACGTGGTCGCGCATGAGCGGAACCACGAAAATGATCCCGAAGGCCCCGAAGACGATGGAGGGGATCCCGGCCAGCATCTCCATGAGGGTCGAGACGCCGCCCACGAGCCATTTCGGGGCGTAGTCGGAGAGGAAGAGGGCTGACAGGATGGCAATGGGAATGGCAAAGAGCAACGCGATGCCGGTCACCCAGAAGGTCCCCACGAGATAGGTCCAGGCGCCGAAGATGTGGCGATGGGGGTTCCAGGTCGAGGTCCAGAGAAAAGACCAGCCGAACTTTTCGATCGAGGGCCAGGCCTCGAAGATACTCACGCCAAGAACGGTGGCAAAAAGGAGAAGGATGAAGAGACCACCGAGACGAAGCGAAAGGTGAAAGAGGCGCTCCGATCGGAGGACCTGGGCGTGGGTCGAACGGCGGAGACTCTTGAGGGGGCTCTCCGCAGAAGACCGGGCAGAGCTCGCCGACGCCTCAGGAGAGGTATCGTCTTTGGGGTCCGGCACGAGAAAGGACAGGGGCGCGACAGCGGGCGGACGGTGCTCTCCCCCGGACAGGAGGGAGTCGCCGTGTTCGTGATCGTTTGCGGCCATTGTCGCCTCCCTGTTCTTTCCTAAGGATACGTCTCGACCCGTTTTCTCATATCGGGGTCAAGCGGGCTGATAAAATAAAGGGGAGGACAATCCGCCCCCCCCATTTTGAAGCCATCCCGATCCGCTGGCTCGAAAGCCGGCGGTCGCCGGGGATCAAGTTCTCGAGGACACTTTCGAGGCTATCCCCCGCTCTGGATATCGAGGGAGTTGCCGGGAAGAAGATGGTTTAAGATCTTGTTGAGGCGAGGCTTGAGCGGCGTGAAGGGAAGCGGCGCAAATCCCGTCTTGACGGTATAGGTGCTCTTCTGGCCCTTTGTGAGCGCCCAGACGATGAGGTTCTTGACCTCCTTCATGGTCGACCCAGGAAGGGAGGTGGAGACCATCCAGAACTCGAAGTTGGCGTCGGGATAGACGTCCTTGCCGTGAAGCTTCCAGACCATCGACTGGTTGAAGTCCTCGGGGAAGGAGGGGTCGTGCAGCGCCGCGCGGCCGGCCGCCTGGATCGTCTTGATCGAGCCCACCACATAGTAGCCGTCGAGGTTCTTGAGGGCCATAGACGACAGTTTGTATTCGTTGATCCAGCCGAGACCCACATAGCCGATGGCGCCGTGGGTGGCAAGGACCGCCGCCACGACGGCATCGGAGCCGTTGTAGCCCGAGCCGGTCGGCCAGGCGGGAGAGAGGTCGCGACCGATCTCGTCGTTCCACTCCTTCGAGGTCTGGGCGAGATAGTCGGTAAAGACGAAGGTCGTCCCGGAGGCGTCGGCCCGGTGGATGACCTTGATGCGGCTGTGGGGGAAGGTCACGTCGGGATTGATCGCCCGGATGGCCTTGTCGTCCCAGAAGCGGATCTTGCCCATGTAGATCCGGGCGAGGGTCGGTCCGTCAATGCGAAGCTTCGCCCCCTTCGAAAGACCCGGGATGTTGTAGATCACCTGGGTGTCCTCGAAGGCCACGGGGATGGAGACCAGAGCGGGATAGCGCTTCTTCAGGTCCCGCGTCAGATAGGCGTCGGAAGCTCCGATGGTGATGTTGCCGTTGGCGGCGTTCGAGATACCGAAGCCCGACCCGGTCGAAGCCACAGAGATGTGGGTGCCGGGATGGCTCTTCATATAGGACTGGGACCAGACCTGCTCGAGCGGAAAGAGCATGCTCGACCCTGAGATCGACAGGTCGGCGGCTCCGGCCTGACCGAATCCGGCCACGGCCACGAGACCCGCCAGGGCGACCGCCCCGGCCGTACGTTTCATGAGACTCATGAATTCCTCCTTGGGAGTTTTTTAGACTATCAGCTCAATGCGACATTCATGTTACAAAGCTGTTACAAAACGATGACAATCAGTTTTGGTGCCCGGTCAGGAGGCGGTATCGCGAACCCGGTATCCGACCCCGCGGACCGTTTCGATCACGGTGCAGGGCCTCTCCGGAGTTGACAGCTTCTTCCGGAGTCCGTGAATATGGACCGACAGGTTGTGTTCCTCCACCTCCCAGTGCTCCCCCCACAGCATGGCCATGAGCTCCTCCCGGGGAAAGACCTTCCCGGGATCCCGGACCAGACGGACCAGGATGCGGAACTCGAGGGGCGTCACCAGAATACGTCTTCCTTGCCAGCGCACATCGTGGCGGTCGGTATCGACGATCAGCTCTCCCACCACATAGCGGGCGGAGGCATAGGGATCCTCCGAGGGCTCCTCTCCCCGACGGATGAGCGCATGAATGCGCGCCACCGTCTCGCGGGGGGGACAGGGAACGGCCAGAACCTCGTCGGCTCCGGCCTCGAGCACCCTGACCCGGGCCTCCGGGTCTTTCCCTTCCGTCAATACCATCGCGGGGACCTTGCGCATATTGCCCCGGCCGCGCGCGAAGGCGATAAAGTCGAGAACCTCGCCCTCCCGGATCGAGGAGTCGAAGAGAAGAAATCCGACCCTCTCCCCGCTTGCGGCAACCCGCCGGACTGTCCAGACCCCTTCCTCGGAGGTGCGAACGGCCACCACCTTCGGAAAGAGCCCCGTAAGATGCCTGCGGGCGTTCTCTTCCCGGCCGTCCCCGTCGGCAAAGACCAGGGCGATCTCCGGCATTTCCTTCTTGTCTGCCACCATAAACGACTCCTCCATGGGGGTAGGATACCCCGTCCGGATGACCTCCGTATGACGAAACGGTTTCATTTCGGTGACAGTCCTTTCAAAAGGCCCGGCAGGGCAAACTCCCCCCGCCGGGAACTTTCTGCCTAGAACAGGTAGAACCAGCTCATCATAACCCGGTTGTCGATGGCGTTGGCGCCTCCGACATAGACCGCGTCGTACTGCCCGAACTCAAGGCCCGCCCGCACCTGGGGGGTGAAGTCGTGCCAGAGGTCGGCGTAGGCAAAGGTCAGATGGGTGTCGGGCTGGAGGTAGGTGTATATACCGTTAGCCCCACCTCCTCCTCCGAGGCTCGTTGGTCCCACCACGTTGGCGATCTGCTGAAGATTCGAGGCGTTGTCGACTGCGATACCGAGGACGATCGAGGTTCGGGCATCGTCGGGGAAGTAGTACTGCAAGTCGGCGTTGTAGGTCTGGATGTCGAGCGGCTCGAATCCGTTGTTCATGACGACGCCGTTTCCGCCTAACCCCTGATTGGAACCCACCACGTTGACGGAATTCCCCCCCATCCCGAAGGAGAGGTTCGGGAACTGCCAGGCGTCCCCCTGGCCCCAGGTGTACTCGGCCTGAAGTGTCAGATTGTTGCCGGGCTTGCCGTCCTTGATGGGGATGATGGGAAGGATCAGGTCGACCGCACCGGCTGCCGTCCAGGAGTTGAAGCCGGTACC
The DNA here is from genome assembly GCA_027366615.1 of Nitrospirota bacterium. GTDB lineage: Bacteria > Nitrospirota > Leptospirillia > Leptospirillales > Leptospirillaceae > UBA4572. The sequence continues at coordinate 4,117 of DAHXNG010000095.1, forward strand.
AGATGTATTTCCAAATCCAGTATAATACGTCTTAGGAGAACCCGCTGACTCTACTGGATTTCCATTGTTATACCCCGAGTAGTAGGTCTCGATCCCGGAGATCGAAAGCGAGGCCGGGAACTGCCCCTTGCCGGTGTCGCCGATCATGAGCTCGGTCATCAGGTTGCTGTCGGAGAGCTTGAGCGCCTCGGTAAAGGCCGGAAGGGAGCTCTGGATTTCATTTGGCATCATCACCGCCGCGGCGGGCTCGAGCATCAATCCGTCGTTCATCTGGAGGTTCTTGTACCACCGGATCTGGGGGAACCGACCGTAAGCCGTACCGGGGCCCGGAGCGATCTGGAGGTTGTTCTGGATGTTGTAGGGCTGCTCGCCGAAGAGGGACCAGTACTGTCCCATCAACACGTTGCCCCAGGAGGGGGTCGTCACGTCGAAGAAGAAGTGGCGGATGCGGAAGATCGGGTTGGTGACATATCCGTCACCTGCACTACCAAGGCTCTGTCCGCCCGGGCTCGCCAGAAAGTCCATTTCAAGCAAGGCCCGGATCTTGTAGCCGTTGTAGACCGGCGAGGAGAGGGCAAAGCCGATCCGGGAGTTGTTCACGTCCATCCCGTAGCGTCCGGAGTTGAACTGGGAAGCCGCAGTCCCGCTCAATGCTGTCTTGCTACCGGCATTACTCATCACGCTCGGATTCCCCGGCGCGTCATTGAACGGCCAGTTGTTGTAGCTCTGGTTCGAGTCGTAGACCGTGTCGAGCTGCACGAAGCCATACATGGTGGTGACCCACTTGCCCATCATGGTGGAGTAGCCCGGGGGCGGGGCATCGGGGATCAGGTTCTGGAAGGAGTTGTGGAACTCCGAGTTGAACTTGTCCATGTCCGCCTGGCTGGCCTTCTGTGAGCCGGAAGAGGATCCCGACTGGTTGGAGGCCGACTGCCCCGCCTGGGAGTACGGGGAATCGGGAGAGAGGTTGTCGGCAAAGGCCGGCGTCCATCCTCCGGCCGCCAGAAGAAGTGCGGCCAGAAGGGCAAGACGGGCGGTCCTGCGTTTTCCGGTGATCATCAGGAGATCCTCCTTAAAAAGGATTGGGGTGGTTAAGACCCGAAATTTTTATCCCCGGATCCCGATCGGGATCCATAGGGAGATCGTCCGAAATGCTCCGACATGCGCGGAGGCCACCCCGGACGAAGGCCATCCTACCGAGCCCACAAAAACGCAATCTCAAGACAAAATGACAAAACAATGAACTTTTTTCTGACCCACTCCGAACAGGCGATCGAAAAATTGGGGGAAACCGTAAACAAGGAGGACATACGCCGATATTTTCGAGGGCGGGATCTTTTTCGGCCCCGAGGCGCGACCTTGCCGCGGTCGAACATTCGCGGAGAGCTCTCCCTTGAGCGCGACTTCCTCCTCACCGCGTATGCGGCGGGACGGGGGCTCGGGGGGGCTTTCCGTCTCCCCGTCGACGGTCCGGACGATCGTTTCCGGAGGGCGGGAGTGCGGTGCGGAGGCGGCGCGGAGCATTGTCCCGTCTCGCAAGGGACGGGGCGGGAGCAGGGTTTCCCTGCCCTTTTAGTCTGCCGCTGCATGCGGCTCCGGTAACGGAACCGTGCGAAGCCAAGGGGAACGTACGGCACGAAGACGCTCACGTCCTTTTTCTGCAATGATCGACTGCAAGGAGGGAACCCGCCGTTTTGTCGGCGGGCCTATTTGTAGGAGATCGCCTCCGGCAAATCCTGGAGCTCCGGAGACTCTTCTGCGAGCGGAACGCCTTGATCCCCCGCGGAGACGGCTATCCGAGGAGATTCGATCAGCCGGTGCAGGAGTTCCTCTTTCGACGAAGCGTCCGATTTCGAAGAAAAGTGGATTGAAGTCATGAAGCACTCGGCATCGGGGTTCTTCGAGCAAAAGGTTTCCGCGAGACTTCGATAGCGATTTTCGATGGCGATCTGACGGGAGTCGTCCTGGTCGGGGAAAAAAAGGAGAAGTCCTTCCGGAGTCCGGCATAAGGCGTCCATTCCCCTCATCATCCCTGCAAGAAATTTCTGGAAGGAGGAAACGCGTTCTATCGGGGTCATTCTGAACAACAAAAGGACAAATTGCCTGGGAGTTCTCCTGTTTATCATGCAGTCGACCAATTCCATGAAGCTTTCCTCTCCGAAAATCCCATCCTGAATGCCGTAACGGGGAAAGAATCCGAGAGAAGCCCGGACTTCTCCCAATTCGTACCCCAGTCCCCGGATCATCTCTTCGAAGTTGAGGCGGTCGTATTTAATCCACCAGGCAAGATTCGGCATGGGAACACCAACCCATCCCATGATATGGATATGCCATGTCAGGGGAAAAAGTATTTCATATATCCAATTCCTTTCCGTATGGATGACCATTGCGGGCCTCGGTCCATACTCGACGAGACGTTTGAAGAAAATCCGGGTTCCATAAAGAGGCTGATCGTGCTCCATCCGGATCTCATCGTTCGGGCATTCGTACCGAAGGTAAACCGGAGAGGACTCCTCGGACAGTTCGGGCCCATTGAGAAGGATGACGCGGTTGGAGCGAAGGAGAGGCTCTTCCCATTCCATGAGTTGCCGGAGTCCCGACGACAAGCTGTCCTTGTCCGAACAATCCATCAGAATTCGGAGGGAGGCGATCTCGACCTTTTTGAGTTTTTTCTGGATCAGATGGTCGGTGGCCGTTTGCAGGGGATTTTTAGAATCCGGGGAGTCGGACCTGTAGAAAAAATATATTCCCGAAGGATGGGGAAGAAATCCCAGAGGAAACCCCCACCAGACGATCGATCTGTTTTCCCCGTCGATCTTTCGGATTTCCCTCCTACCGAAAAAGTCATCGGAGAGAGGCGAGGAAACGGCTTGCGAAGGCTGCCCGTTTTTTCGAAGGGACTGCCAGATCTCCTCGGTAGACATTCGGAGGGCATTTCCGGAAGAAATTCCGGCGATCCGCGGAAGGTTCTTGTTGAAAAGAACGATCTTTCCCGAGATATCCGAAACAAAAAAACCGATGATCGAGGAATCGTCCGCGTCGTCCAGAATCTTTTTCCACGGGGAAAGATCGCGGATCGGAGAGAGATTGGAAAGGACGACCATGGCGCGATCTCCCGGCTGTTTCTACCAGTCGTTGTTTGTTCCTTCCGGATCGTTCGCGGGTCGTTATCCATTGACAATAAAGGACGAATCTGGCGAGAAAATCGAAGAATGCATCCTGCTCCGCTTCCTGCGACGATAGGTCGACCCGAAGCCCCCAGCATCAAAAGAAAGGGAACAGGATGCTTATCGTTACTATCTCCAATCTTGTTCGAAAATTCAAGTCATTCGTCATCGCCAAGGCCCGACAGGCTCCCGCGGAGAAACGAGCCACAAGGATCTTGGTCGGACCACGATCCAAATCAATAACCGGCAACTCCTTGAGGCGCGGCGGGCTCCTTCCTCCCCTCTACAGACCTTTACGAGGGGACACGCGGGGAATGGACGGGAGGATCTCACGCGAAGAGCGGCGCCAAAAATGCCCCTCGCATCCCTCCCCCTTCCCCTCTCTCTTGTCTGACCTTTCCCTCCCCTGTATCATGAAATGAAGGTTCCCTCGAAGCGGTCCTGACCGGCCGAAGACCCGGGACCGACCCACCGATATGTCCAGGAAAGGAGCGCCATGTCCGTCCTTCTCGAATTTTCCATGACCCCTCTCGACAAGGGAGAGTCCGTGGGCGCCTACGTCTCCCGCTCCCTCGACATCGTCGACAAAAGCGGGCTCGACTATCGTCTAAACCCCATGGGCACCGTCCTCGAAGGGGAGTGGGACGAGGTTCTTTCCGTCGTGACCCGGTGCTACGAACGGATGAGCCAGGACTGCCGCCGGATCAGCGTCTCGATCAAGATCGACGCCCGCAAGGAGCAGACCGGACGTCTCCAGGGCAAGATCGCCTCCGTGGAAAAACATCTGGGCCGCCCGGTCAAAGGCTCCTAGGAGGGCACCTCCCATGGAGACCATTTTTTTCTGGACGCTCCTTCTGATCCTGACCATGCTCCTTCTTCTCGAAGGGGTCTCCCTCACCCCTCCGAGCCGACTCCACAATGCTCTTCTTGGCGGACTCTTTCTTCTGGCCCTTCTGGTCGTTTTGGGAGCCGGAGGAAGCTTTTTATCCCTACAGCTTCCAGGCTTTTCCGCGAGTTTTCCCACCTTTTTCCTGGGCGCCCCGTCATGAGGGCGAAGGATTTCTCCCCTTGCCAAAGACAGGGGGGAGCCAAAGGGTGCGGCTCGCCTGGGCGCCAACTCTCTCCGAAAGAGTCCGGTAGCGTCACGACAATGTTCCGGCCGGTCCGGCGGGAACTCCCGCCTTTAGGATTGCCCGCCCCGGTCGAGACAGGAATTTCTCTCCCCACTTTCGACCTTCGGCTCCCTGACAAACCTCCGGCCTTTGCGCTCCCTTCTCCCGCCTATCCCCAAGCCGGCCCATTTTCATTTGGCCCGACAACTCCTTCCGCCACATCATTTCAGGAATCTCCCCGGACAACACTCCGGTGGATCCGATGAAAAAAGCTCAGAGCCTCCATTGGCTCCGCTCCCCCGAGATGCTTCTCTTCACATTGATCCTGGGAACGACCCTTCCCCTGGCCGACACCACAAGCATGAACGTGGGGCGCTTTTTTATCGCCCGGGGGCTCGACTCGACCCCCGACGAGACCCGGTGGCTCACGGCAGGCTACAGCCTCTTCGTCGCTCTGGGCGTCCCCCTCTCCTACCGCCTCCGGGGTCTTCTCGAGGAGAGCGCCCTCTACATCCTCGCCACCGCAGTCTTCATGGCGGGATCGGCCATCTCCATGATGGCGCACTTCATGCCACTCATGATGCTGGGTCGCGCCCTCCAGGGACTCTCCGGGGGGGTCCTGATCCCCCTCTCCCTCACCCTCATCGCCGAGAGCTTCCCCCCGGAGCGACGGGGACGGGCCCTGGCCCTCTTTGCCGTCGGCAACGCCCTGGCCGTGAGTCTGGGCCCTACGATCGGAGGGCTTTTAGTCGACACGGTCGGCTGGCGCTGGACCATGGGGATCCACCTTCCGGTGGGTTTTCTCACGATCCTTCTCGCCTCGCTCTCGCTCGAAAACCATCCCCGTGCCGAAAAGCTTCCCTTCGACCTGCCGGGGTGGCTCCTTTTTTCCGCCACCGGATTTTTCACCATGTATACCCTCATGGAAGGGGAACGGTTCGGCTGGCACAGCCGCCTCATTCTCGGAACAGCCCTTCTCGCTTCGGCCCTCTTCTTCTCCTATTTTCTCCACGCGGCGCGCCACCCCCGCCCCATCCTTCCTCCTGAGCTCCTGCGCCACGGGGGGTACCTGCTATTGACGGCCGCGAACTTCCTTCGATCGACCGCCATCTTCGGACGCCTCTACCTTCTCCCCCTCTACCTTGAGATCTTTTACCACTTCCAGAGCCACCAGGCCGGCATGATCATCTTCGCGGGGGCCATCACCGAGATCCTCATCCCGGTCTTCGGCCTCTTCCTCCTCCCCCGAAGAAGTTTCTTCACCTGGGGCTTCATGGCGACTGGCTCCGTCGTCATCGCCCTGTCGAACCTGGCCTACCTCTCCCTTCCCGCCGACGCCTATTCGCCCTCTCTCGTCCTCCTCCCCCAAATGGTCTTCGGCATCGGGGTCGCCCTCACCCAGGTCTCCCTCCAGCCCCTTGTAGTCAGGACGCTCCCGGCCCCGCTCCACCGCGTCGGCATGGTCGCCCAACTCGTGGTGCAGTTTCTGGGGGGGATGTTCGGAACGATCTGGGCCCGTCACATTCTAAACAACGTGGGACCCCTCTTCTCCCAGGAGCTTCTCCCCTCCCCCCTGACTCTCCACTCCCGGATTCCCCCGGAGATCTCCCGCGTCGCCGGGGCCTTCTCCTACAACCTCGACTTTCTTGTTCTGGGAGGAGTCTCCGCCCTTGCGGCGGTTTTTATTCTCCTTCTCCCCGCCTTTGAACGCATGAAAAATCCTTCCTCGCTTCGCCAGCCCTCTGCCTGAACACGGAGGGAGGTTTCACCCCTTTGCCGGGAGAAGCCGCCAGATTTCCCAACCGGCCCAATCGGCCCATCCGGCATTGATCCACCCGAAGACCGGTGAGAGCTGTTTCCGGGAAAATCAGTTTGTTGGGAAAATCGGCATCGAAAAAGAGCAAAAAATCTGACTACCGGGCTCACCGGGCACACCCGGGCACTGATGGCCCCGGGGCCCCGGGATCCCGTCATTTCGGAAGAGACTGACGATGTGGGGGGGGGGGATCGGCACAGGGATCGGTCTTTAGACAGAGATGTTCCCGGACCCCTATCGTCCAAATGGAAAAGGTCGGGGGAAGGCAGGGTGTGGAGAGAAAGCGATCAGCTCTGCGGAGAGCACCGCTCGGAGCCCGGGTCAGGACCGTTCGGAACATGGTCTGAAGAGGTCCGGGCAAATTCCGCCGCACTACTCCTATCCGACTGTCCGGTCCTATCCGACTGTCCGGCCGTCCGGGCTAAATAATTGAGAATAAAAAATTGATTCATTCACAAATTTTTGTTAACGTTTCAGGAAATACACGCCCACAGATCATCTCGGCTTCCCTTGCAAAACTGCCAAGGGAAGCCGAGGCGATTCTCGATTGACGGATCCACCCCCTGCACAGGGAGGTCCCGATGAAGGAACTCAGCCTTTTTGTCACAAAAACGGCCAAGGAACTCGAAGATCTCGAGCGTTCCATCAATGCACTCCGGGAAAACGCCGCGCGGGCACTCGAAGGGATCCTAGCTCAAAGCGGCTCCGCCCCCCGCGCAAATGGAGAGGGGAGCCGGCCTGACGAAGAGAACGGCGTCAAGGGACTCGTCGATCCTTACGGAACATTCGCCGCCGAGTGGCTGATCCCCGAGCAGGGGCGGATTGAGGCCATGAGCCGGACGATGGTCGACCTTTTCTATACGACCCTGATGATGCATCCCGACGCCCGCGCCGTCCTCGATCTTCTTTCCCCGCCGGAGCTCGATCACCTGAAGTCCGGACAGGTGCGCTATCTTGCCACGATCCTCTCTCCTGACCTTTCAAAGCCCCTCCATGAAAAACTTGCGAAAGAAACGGGAGGGCGCCACGCCATGGTCGGTCTCGTCCCGTCCACCCTGGCCGAGGCCTTTTCCCTCTATCGGCACGAACTCGAGCGGTTCTTTTCCTCAGACGAACGGCGGAACTCGCTGCTTCGGGGAATCATCATCGAACGTCTGGCAAACGACCTCTCCTGGCAGCTGGTCGCCTTCTCCGAGATCGAACAGGAGCGCGCCCGGCTGACGGACGAATTTCTGCACCTGTTTTCGACCGCCCCCAACCGCAGGGATCTTCTCAAGGGGGTCCTCGACAGGATGATCCAGATCCCCGGCGTTGCAGGGGCTTCCGTAGCCAGTGTTCTTGACGGGGACAAGATTCAGTGCGAGGTTTTATCGGGCCTCGTCCTGAACGGGGTCGAGTGCATAAGAAACCATGTTCCCAAAAAAGCGGACAAGGACAACCTCGCCCGGAGAGCCTTCGAGGAGGAGCGTCCGATCCTCCTGAACAACCTCCGCGATGCCCCCCTCGCCCCCGCCGAGGCGGAAGAGGCCCGAATCCTCGGCATCCGTTCCATGGCTGCCTGGCCCCTCATCTCACAGGACGGCGTCCCCATCGACATTCTGAACATCTACAGCAAATGGCCGGGATACTTTCATTCGGGAAGCCAGCAGTTCTTCTGGACGATCCTGTCGAGATCCCTGGGGTCGGCACTCTCGAGCCTCGAGGGGCAGCCTCGCTCCTCCGGAGCCCGCTCCGTCTCCCTGTCCGACAACCAGAAGTACCGGAGCCTCCTGCAGCATGGCGCCGTCGAGATGTGGTACCAGCCGGTCGTCAACGCCCACACGCGGGAGCTTGTCAAGTTCGAAAGTCTGGCCCGCCTCAGGGACGGCGACAGGATCAACGCCCCCGGCCAGTTTCTTCCGGCCTTCGGGAGCAACCAGCTGCTTCTCCTCTTCGACCTGGGGATCGAACGGATCAGGAATGACGTCACAGCCTGGGCCGATATCCCCGGGGACTTTTTTGCCGCCCCACGCCTCTCCATCAACCTTCCCGTCGAGGCCTTCTCCAGCCGGAGCTTCATGGATCGCCTTCAGGAAACCGGGTTCAGTGGAATCAGTGCCGACTGTTCGGGCCGCCCCGTGGAGCTCACACTCGAACTTGTCGAGGCGGGATTTCTCGACGAACGCTCCGCTCGGAGCAGGATGGCATCGCTCAAGGATGCGGGCTACCGGATCGCCCTCGACGACATCGGGACAGGGGACTCCTCGATACGACGCCTCAAGTCCCTCCCGATCGACGAGATCAAGATAGATCAAGGATTTGTCCGCACTCTCGACAAGAACCTCGACCACCTCGAATTCGTCTTCTCCCTGATCGACCTGGCCTCGGGTCTCGGCATCGACTATGTCCTCGAAGGCGTCGAGACATCCATGATCTACGACATGGTCGCCATGACCGGGGGAAGGGGCATGTTGCAGGGGTATGCGATCGGGCGCCCCATGCCCGCAGGCGAGGTGGCCGCCTGGTGGGAGAGATGGCAGTCGACCCCGGCTACGGATCACCCCTGGTCCCTCCCCGGATGGCTCGTCTCGCAGGAGATCCGTCTGCGCTACAGCTGGATCCTTTGCTCCCGGGGAGCCCACGAGATGATCGACATCTCCTCGCTGTCCGATGCCGACCGGTGCCCACTTTCGGCCTCCCTCTCCGCCCTCCGCATCCCTGACGATCTGAAGAGAAAGGCCGATCGCCTCCACCGCGACTTCCACCACCAGATAAAAAACGAGGTCGTCAAACAGCGCCCCTTAAGCCATCCGGAGATCCTCTCGACTTTCGAGAGGGTCTGGCGGAACTACAGGGCGGCACTCATCGACCTGATGCCTTCGTAGAGGCAGGATCGGTTGCGCGCCGGAGAGCTCCCTCCCGATTGAAAAGCTCCGGGGAAGCTGACAGATGCGATGTGTTCTGCACGACCTCTTCAAAGTCTGTTATTGATTCCAACATTCTCCGAACCGCACACCCTCCGTGGCGACAAAATCCTCCCGAATGTCTGCACAAGCCTCTCCCGTTGTGGAGACCCATTCTGATCGGTAACCATAAGGTCGTCCCCGAGGGTCTCCGAGAGAGACCCTTGGGACAAGACAATCAGGAGGGGCAAAATGGCAGGAACAAGGGGAAGGACGCGCATCGAGCCCTAATGGCGGTCTTCTCAGACTATTCCGCCAAAAGGGCTCACGAGGCAAGCGACAAGTTTTAGGACTTAAAAAATACTTCAAATCATTGTTAATCATTAATTAAGATCGATACTGCAACTTTCAGGCCGCGGACGCCCTTTCTTCCTTGACAGATGCCAAACCTTTGCCAATAATGAAAGCTTGCTTGTTCCGGATAAGGGGTGGTCTCAGTACCCCCCAAGCCTCCGGAAGGATCCCACACTGCAACCGAATAGGTCTTCCGCTTATGCCGAACCTGATCGTCCTGGGCACCCAGTGGGGTGACGAGGGCAAGGGAAAGATCGTCGACCTTCTCACCGACCGTGCCGATGTCATCGTCCGCTACCAGGGGGGACACAATGCCGGCCACACCATCGTCTCGGGCGGGAAAAAGTTCATCCTCCACCTGATCCCCTCGGGGATCCTCCACCCGGAGAAGCTCTGCGTCATCGGCAACGGAGTGGCCCTCGATCCCCAGGCATTCGTTGAGGAGCGAGAGATGCTCCGCACCCGGGGGATCGCCGTCGACAAAAATCTCCGCATCAGCGATGCCTGCCACCTGATCCTCCCCTACCACCGGGCGATCGACAAGCAGTCGGAGCTCTCCCGGGGCTCGCGCCGCATCGGAACCACCGGCCGCGGCATCGGACCCGCCTATGTCGACAAGATGGCCCGGATCGGTATCCGTCTGGGGGATCTCCAGTATCCGGCCCTCTTCCGGGAGAAGCTCGTCCAGAACCTGGCCGAGACGAACACCTTCCTCGAGAAGCTCTTCACCGCCCACGGACTCGACGTGGAAAGCATCTACTCCGAAACCATGGCGCTGGCCGACCAGCTCCTCCCCTTCGCCGACGACACCGCCCTGACCCTGCACCGGGCAATCCGCGACGGCAAGACACTCCTTTTCGAAGGAGCCCAGGGGACCCTGCTCGACGTCGACCACGGAACCTATCCCTTCGTCACAAGCTCCAACGCCTCGGCCGGCGGAGCCCTCACCGGCACCGGGGTGGGCCCCACCGCCATCGACCGGGTCCTGGGCGTGACCAAGGCCTATACCACCCGGGTCGGATCGGGCCCTTTCCCCACCGAGCTCATCGACGAGTCGGGAGAGTACCTCCGGACGAAGGGACAGGAGTTCGGATCCACCACCGGTCGGGCCCGGCGTTGCGGATGGTTCGATGCCCCGGCCGTGCGCTATGCCTGCCGGATCAACGGCATCTCGGCCATTGCGCTGACCAAGATCGACGTGCTTGACGCACTGCCCACGCTCAGGATCGCCACCGCCTACGATATCGGCGGGAAGCGCTACGAGGAGTTCCCCCGGAGAGTCGAGCTCCTCGACAACGCCCGACCGGTTTACGAGGAGCATCCCGGCTGGACCGGGAGCACAGTCGGCGCAAAGAGCTTCGACGATCTCCCGGAGAATGCCCGGCGCTACATCACCCGGATCGAGGAGCTCATCGAGGTTCCCGTCACGATCCTGTCGACCGGCGTCGGCCGCGAAGAGACCCTTATCCGTCAGGATCCGTTCGCCGCCCGGTAAAGGGGCATCAGGCGCTCGACTCTTTCAACAATATCGTCGACTGTCGTCTCGAAGGCGACCGGCCACCCGATGTCGAGGCTGGCGCTTTTGAGACGGACAAGACGCTCGCCCGTCTCCCCGATCTCCCGGGAAAAGACCGGACCGAACTCCCCGCTTCCGTGGACCGCGCCGAAGTCTCGGAGTTCCTTCTCCCGGGAAAACCACTTCCGGGCCCCGGCATCCTCCTGCAGAAATCGTCCGAGCCTCTCGCGCGCCGCCACGGCCTCGTCCTTGACGACAAAACGGACCGAGCACCCGCCCCGCCCGATAAAGACCCCCATGTGTCCGAAGGCCTTGTATCCCCTCTTCCCTGGGCCAAGAGCAAGCCAGGTCTCATTGGGGGGGTTGACGCGTCTTCGCATGTGGCTTGCCACGTGGGGGAAGACCGGCTCGCCCCCCTTCTCCAACTCCTCTGCAAGCCGCCGGGAAAGAGCCCCGAGTCCCGGGCGAACCCTCTCCCGAATGGCGGCCATCCTCTCC
>DAHXNG010000130.1 GCA_027366615.1 Nitrospirota bacterium
AAGGGCGCGGTAGAAAACGGGGTTCTTGATGCCCAACGACGGCTCATGGCCCCCCTCCGGCACCGGAAGTTCGCGTCGATCGAGGAGTTGAACGAGGCGTTGCGGGAGCGCCTCGAGATCGTCAACCGGACGCCCTTCCAAAAGCGGGAGGGAAGCCGGCGGTCGGTTTTCGAAGAGGAGGACCGGCCGGCCCTGGGCCCGTTGCCCGCCACGCCTTTTGATCTGGAGTCCTGGGAGATCTGCCGGGTTCCGCCGGACCACCATGTTCCGGTGGAGGGGATCTATTACAGCGCGCCCTATACCCTGGTCGGCCAGGATGTGACGGTCCGCCTGACCGCCACGACCGTCGAGATCTTCCACCGGGAAGAACGGGTGGCCAGCCACGTGCGCCCTCCCGACCGGAAAAACCCTTACCGGACCCAGACCGCCCATCGTCCCCCGAATCACAAGGGTTATCTGGAGCAGTCGCAGGAGGGTTTTCTCTCGCGGGCGTCCCGGGTCGGTCCGGGCATGGTGGCGTTTTTCGAGAGTCTGTTCGAGCTCCGGAAGTATCCTCCCCTGGCCTACCGGACTTGTCAGGGCATCCTGGCTCTCCAGAGAACCTATCCGGTGGACCGGATCGATGCGGCCTGTATCATGGCCCTGAACCTGCGCTCCCTGTCCTGGCGGACCGTGGAGGGGATCCTGAAGCACGGGGCCGACCGGACAGACCGGAAGACGCCCGTGAGCCTCTCCTCCGCCTCCCACGAGAACATCCGGGGAGCCGCCGCCTTCCTGCCTGAAAACGTCCCCTCCGTTCCGGAGAACAAAGACATCTCTGTTCATAACATGGAAGAACAAGAGAGAAAGGAGAAGAGAGAAGAATCGGAAGGGAAAACAAATAACGGAGAGGAGAAAGGTGACGCTTCCTCCTCCCGGGAATAGGAAACATGAACAGAGAACACGTTCTGTTCATAACAAGATGAACAGAACACACGACGATCCCTACCCTGAAAACTAAGGAGATCTCCATGGCCCTGACATCAGAACAGATTGTATCAGCCGTCGACACCCTCAACCAGCGGGGGCAGACCCCCACTCTCCGGGCCATCCGCGATCTACTGGGAACGGGGAGCCTCGGAACCATCAGCCGGATCCTGCGCTCCCTGAAAGAGACGACACCCGCAGACAATCCTCGCGTGACCGTTCCGCCCGGAGTGCTCCGGGTCCTGGAAGAGGCCTTTGCCGCACAAGAACGCCAGGTGAGAGGCGGGCTGGAGGAAGAACGACAGGTCGAGCGGCGCCAGAGCGAGGCCCTGGAGGAAGAGAACCTGCGGCTTGCCTCCCGGATCGTCTCCCTCGAGGAGCAGGTCCTCCAGATGACGGAAGAGCGTCAGAAGGGGGAAGGGCGGATCGACGAGATCCGCCGTCACGGCGAGACCCTCGAGCGGGCCCTGGAGAGGGAGCGGGAAGAACGCCTTCGGGCTGAGAAGCAGGCCTCGGTCCTCGAAGGGGAACGAAACGGGCTTCTGGGACAGATGGCCGATCTCCGGGAGCGTCTGGAAAAAACGATCCTCCCGGCCCAGACCACAAAAAAGGACGGGCCCTCTCCCGACGACCCGGGATCGCCGCCCTCCCGAAAACGGATCCGGCGGCTGACGTAGGGAAACCGCTGGCCGGATCAAGGCGATCCGTGGCTGTCACAACACAAAAGAAAAAAGCGGCGGGAGGAGGCCCCATCCTTCTCCCGCTCTATCCCGACAAAAGGAGAAGGACCCATGTTGATCAACCCGCTCAAGGACAAGCTCCAGACGCTCAAGCTCACCGGCTTCCTCGAGGCCCTGGCCGAACAGGAACCCACCCCCGCCCTTTGGGTCGATCTCTCGTTCGAGGACCGGCTGGGTCTTCTGGTCGACCGCGAAATGGCGGTCCAGGAAAACAGGCGGACGAAGCGCCGGCTCATGGCCGCCAAGCTCCGACAAAACGCCACCCCCGAGGATCTCGACTTCCGGAGTTCCCGGAACCTTCCCAAGCCCCTGCTCCAGACGCTTCTCTCCGGCCAGTGGATCGTCAACCACCAGAACGTGCTCATCACCGGTCCCACCGGGGTCGGCAAAAGCTATGTGGCCGAAGCTCTGGGCCACAAGGCCTGCCGTCTGGGCTACAACGTTCTTCTCGTCCGCTTTCCCCGACTCTTCCAGTCTCTCGAGATTGCCCGGAGCACGGGAAAACTCCTGACCCTCCTCAAGATGCTTGCCCGCCAGGACGTCCTGATCATGGAAGACTTCGCCCTGACCGCCATCACGTCGGAACACCGTCAGGATCTGTTCGAGATCCTGGAGGACCGCCACAACATCCACTCCACGATCATCACCTCCCAGATCCCTCGTCCGGATTGGCACGAGCGGATCGGAGACCCCACGCTGGCCGATGCCATCCTGGATCGCCTGGTCCACGGCGCATACACACTTGATCTAAAAGGAGAATCTATGAGAAAAACTAGAGTGCAGTCGACCTCCCAAGTCGACTCCTGATCTGACTCCCGGCAGGGGAGAAAAACAGGGAACTCAGGGGTGGCAATTTTGCTGCGGCTAAGTGGCAATTTTCATGCGAATACGCACAGAGGGAACGAGCTTCCACTTCTCCGACCGGTACTGACCGCCCAAATGCTGCAACCGCCCGCTTCCCATGTCCCATCGACTTCGATCACTGAATTTCCTTAATCATCTGCGCTCCTTTTTCTAGCCATTCCGCCCCCCGTATCGATCCATCGTGAGCCTGCCCCCCACAAACAAAAAAAGGGGAGACCGAAGTCTCCCCTTCCTGAATCTCTTTCCTTACCCAACTCTAGTAGGCGAAGTCGATTCCGCCCGCGAAGTAGTTGGCTGTCACATTACCAAAGAAGTTAGATGAATTAGATGATGCCGTTCCATTGAGGTATGCTCCACCAGTCTGAGCTGCAAATCCACTCAGAACACCGGCTACACCATAGTTTTCCATGAACATATACTCGGCAAAGAGCGAGATGTCGGCCCGATCGGAACCCCAGAGCCAATAGCGGTCCGAAAGGGTGAACGCCATCACGTCATTGAAGTTGCCCGGAAGGGTAACATTCGTAAATCCAGGCTGTTGCATCATGTCGACCGCATTGTAGATCACGGAAATCATGTTGGAGTTCGTCCCGCTTGCGGCAAAGACTCCTCCGAAGGTCGGCTGCCAGTCGGCCTGCAGAAGCCAGGACATGTACTCGACGCCTGATGTTGGAGAGCCCATGGCAGGGAGTGCCGCTGCGATCATTCCCGTGGGATCGTTGACGATATCCCAGGCCCCGAAGATGTTCAGACCGCCGTTGGGAATCGGGTTGATCATGAAATCCACGCCTTCCCGGCTAAAGAAGGTCGAAGGAGAGTTAGAGCCCACTCCGCCTCCTATAGGAAGGGCAGAGCCTTCACCGAGAAGAGCGAAGACGCCGATCCGTTCTCCGTTCGTCCGACCCCAGCCGCCGAAGGACTGCGTGATGTGGGCAAAGTAGTCAAACC
>DAHXNG010000145.1 GCA_027366615.1 Nitrospirota bacterium
GGTTCTCGAGGCAGTCCGGGGAGGGCCGGAGACCCTTGTCGTGGTGAGCTCCGATCTCTCCCACTACCTGTCGATGACAGACGCCCGGGCCATCGACTCCCGGACGGCCCGGACCATCGGGAGGCTCGATCCCTCCCTGTCGCCCGAGGCCGCGTGCGGGGCCTTCCCCGTCAACGGTCTTCTTCTGGCGGCCAGGCGCTGGCACCTCACCCCCGTCCTGATCGATCTTGAAAACTCAGGAGAGACCGCCGGACCCTCCGACCGGGTCGTGGGGTACGGGGCCTTTGCCTTCTTTTCCCAAAAGGATCCCGACCATGGCTTGGCGGAGTCGGAGGTGAACGGGCCGCTTCTTCTTTCCCTGGCCCGCGAGGCGGTGGAGGTGGCACTGGGGGCGAAGGCAGAGCTCTCCCTTCCGGCGGGATCTCCATGGTTGGCCCGGCCGGGGGCAACCTTCGTTACGCTTTCGAAGAACGGAAGGCTCCGGGGCTGCATCGGCAGCCTTGAGGCCCGCCGGCCCCTCCTTGAGGACCTCAGGGCTAACGCATATGCGGCGGCCTTCCACGACCCGAGGTTTGCGCCGCTCGAGGCGGGGGAGCTTCCGGGGGTCCGCTTCGAGGTCTCGCTCCTCTCCCCCCCGGAGCCACTTCCGGTCCTCTCGGAGGAGGAGCTCCTGAAGACTCTTCGGCCGGGGACGGACGGGGTGGTCCTCTCTTTGGGATCGCGGCGGGGAACCTTCCTCCCTCAGGTTTGGGAGGATCTTCCCGAACCGGGAGACTTCCTGCGCCATCTCAAGGCGAAGGCGGGGCTCTCTGAGGTCGGTTGGCCTGCGGGGATCGAGGTCTCCCGCTACACGGTGAAAAAGTGGTCGGAGGCGACATGACCGGCTCGGTGGAGGCGGCGGGCGAGGCCCGCTGGTGGCACCGGGAGGAGGATGGCCGTATCGTCTGCGACCTCTGTCCCCGGGACTGCCGTCTTCTTCCGGGCCAGCGGGGGATGTGTTTTGTGAGGCTTCGGGAGGGGGACCGGATGGTCCTCGACACCTGGGGCCGTGCCAGCGGCTTCTGCCTCGATCCGGTGGAGAAGAAGCCGCTCTACCATTTTTATCCCGGCTCCTCCGTCCTCTCCTTCGGGACGGCCGGCTGCAATCTGTCCTGCCAGTTCTGCCAGAACTGGGACATCTCCCGGGCCAGATCGACCGACCGCCTCACCGACCGCGCCCTTCCGGAGGAGATCGTCCGGGCGGCCGAGCTTGCAGGGGCCAAAAGCGTGGCCTTTACCTACAACGACCCCGTCGTTTTCGCCGAATACGCCATCGACGTGGCAAAGGCCTGCCGGGCCCGGGGGATCCGGACGCTGGCGGTGACGGCGGGATATATACGGGAAGAACCCCGGCGCGAGTTCTTCTCGCATATGGACGCCGCGAATGTTGACCTCAAGTCGTTTTCCGAGTCCTTCTACCACCGGCTCACCGGGGGCCATCTCGCCCCCGTTCTCGAAACCCTCCTCCACATCCGCCGGGAAAGTTCGGTCTGGCTTGAGATCACGACCCTCCTGATCCCCGGCGCAAACGACTCCGAGCGGGAGATCTCGGATCTCTGCGCGTGGATCCTCCGGGAGCTGGGCCCCGACGTTCCGCTTCACTTCTCCGCCTTCCACCCCGACTACCGGATGGCAGAGCTTCC
>DAHXNG010000008.1 GCA_027366615.1 Nitrospirota bacterium
GGGCGCCAACGACACGGCCGTCCCCCCGCTTTTGCATCCCCCCCCTGCCGCCTGGGGCCAACCACTTCATCGCGCTGGTGCCCCACGGCGGCCGCCTCGTGGAGCTGGACGGCTGCATGGGCTTTCCCCTCGACCATCCCCAGCCCCCACGTGGGGGGGGGGGAGGGGGTCGCCCTGAGGCGGATCCCCCGGCTCCTGGACTCGGGAGCTTGCGTGACGCTGGTGAGCCCCGAGGCGGCCCCCGGGCTTGCCCTCCTCTCCCGGGAGGGGCGGATCTGCTGGGTCAGGCGGCGCTACGTGGAGGGGGACGAGCAGGCCTTCGGCTTCGTCTTCGCCCTGACCGACGACCCGGAGGTGAACGACCGCATCGCCCGGCGCCGGGGGGGCGCCCCCACCAATGTGGCGACGGCCACCCCGTACCGCTCCCTTGCCGTTCCCGCCACGCGGGTGACGGGAGGAACGACCCTTGCGGTGGCCTGCCTCCCTTCCGATCCCCGCCGGTCGAGGGAGATCGCGGATCTCTGTCTTTCCACTCTTTCGGGGAGGAGCTTCGGTGCGTGACTTTCTCTATCCGGCCGGGAGGGCTCTCCAGCTTGTCGGAATTTTGGTGACCTTCCTCGACGTGGTCCTTTTTTTCGTCAAGAGCATGACGATGATGTTCCTTCTGAAGATCTTTCTCTTCGGGGTCGCCCTTTTCTATTCGGGCTACTTTCTTTCGGGTCTCGGGACGCCCCGGCCCCGCCGAATCGAACCCGAAAACCCCCGGCCGCCGAAAAAGAAGTCCTGAAATCACCCCGATCCTGCCCTCTTGGAGGATCCGGGGCCGCCGAAATCAAGCCATAGGGTCAAAAAGGCATGGCCTGGGCGGGCCCGACACCCACACGAGGTCAAAAGGACCCGACAAGCCCGACAAGGAGGAGCGATGCGACCTTCCAGGATCCGTTTGGGGCTCATTTTTTCGGCCCTTCTTCTCGTCTTTCCTGTCCACCCGTCCCCCGCCCGGGCCGGGGAGATCCTTCTCTCCGGCTCCTCCATGCTGGCGCCTCTCGAGGAGGTCTGGGCGGCGGCCTACGAAAAGGCTCACCCGAAGGCCACGGTCCTGGTCCGGGGTCCGGGATCAGGGGTCGGGATCCAGAACGCCTCCGGGGGACGGGCGACGATCGGGGCCTCCGATATCCTCCTCACCTCCCGCGAGGAGAAAAAGGCCGGGGATCTCGCCCTGGTTCCGGTGGCGCTCTCCGCGGTAGTGGTCGCGGCCGATCTTCCCTCCCTTCCTCCGGGGAGCGTCCTGAGGCTTGACGGTCCTCTTCTGGCCCGGCTCTTCGCCGGGAAGATTTCCTTCTGGGACGATCCGGCCCTGCGGGCCGCGAACCCGTCGCTCTCTCTTCCCCACCTTCCGGTCCGGACCGTTCATCGCGCCGACGCCTCGGGAACGACCTTCCTTTTTACCTCCTATCTCACCCGCTCCTCCCGTCTCTGGCGCGAGGAGGTCGGGGCGGAGGCCCTTCCCTCCTGGCCCGGGATCCCGGGATCTTTGGGGGTCTCGGGATCGAAGGCCCTTCGGAAGGCGCTTCTCGAGACTCCCGGAGCGGTCGGCTATGTGGGGCTGGGTTGGGCGAAGGGAACCACTCTTCTCCGGGCCTCGCTTAAAAACGACAAGGGGCAGTACGTCCCGGCGGGAACGAAAACGGTCCGCCGGGCGGCAAAGAGGCTGGGAGATCGCCCGGGCTTCCCCGACGACTTCAACCGATCGCTTATCGGCGGAGGCCCCTCCGGCGGCTATCCCATGGCGGGGGTCGAGTTCTGGACGGTCAGTCCCGACCTTCCGGGGGAGACGATGAAGGATGTCCGGGGACTTCTTCTTTTTGTCCTGACCCGGGGCCAGGATCCCTCCCTGACCGTCGGGAGCGGCTTCTCCCCCCTTCCCGACCTTCCGGGCCGGAACCGGCTCCGGCAGGTTCTGCGCGAGATCCTTCCGGGCAACGACTTCCGTCCCACGAGCGGAGGGTAGGAGAGGGTGTCCTCCGGAGCCCTTCGCCGGGAGGGAGGGCCGATCGGCCTTCTCTATGCGAGCCTCGGCGCCATCATCGGCTCGGGATGGCTATTCGGTCCGCTGAATGCGGCCCGGGAGGCCGGACCGCTTTCGCTGGGCTCCTGGGGGATCGGCGCCCTCTCGATCCTCCTTCTGGGATCGGTCTTTGCCGAGCTGGGTCCGCTCGCTCCCCGGAGCGGGGCCATCGTCCACCTTTCCCACGTCGGCAACGGGCCCCTTCTGGGGAAGGTGTGGGGATGGATCCTCTTTTTTTCCTATGTCTCCGTCCCCCCGGTTGAGGTCATGGCCATCCTGGCCTACGCCAACAACTATCTTCCGGGGTACGTGGACCCGGTCTCGGGACTTCTGACGGCGAGGGGGTTCGGGATGGCGATCCTTCTTCTCGGGGCCGTCACCCTCTCCAACTTCCTCGTGATCCGCCTCGTTCTCCTAGTCAACAGCGCCGCCACCTGGTGGAAGCTCCTGGTCCCGTTTGCGACGATCTTCCTCCTTCTCCACCTCTCCTACCACCCGGAAAATCTCTCGGTTTCGGCCCCCGGGGGGACCCTGGAGGGGATGTTCGCCGCCGTGGGAAGCGCCGGGGTCATCTTCAGCTTTTTCGGGTTCCGGCAGGCGGTGGACCTGGCGGGGGAGACGAAGTCGCCCGGCCGCAACCTTCCCCTGGCCGTCATCGGGTCGGTCGTGGTGGGAAGTCTTCTCTATCTGGGGCTTCAGGCGGCCTTCCTCCTGGCGGTCGACCCGAAGGATCTCGCCCGGGGGGGGTGGAGCCATCTCTCCTTTTCGGGTGTCACGGGGCCGTTCGCGGCCCTGGCGGTGAGTCTGGGAGCGCTCTGGTGGGGGGCGGTCCTCTACGCCGACGCCCTGGTCTCGCCCGGCGGAACGGCCTTCATCTACCTGACCTCCGCCTCCCGGATCGCCATGGCCCAGGCCGAGACGGGGTCGGCTCCCCGTTTTCTGGGAGCGGTGAACGCCCGGGGGGTTCCCTGGACCGGGCTCCTCTTTTCCTGGGGGGTCGGCTCCCTGTTCTTTTTCCCCTTTCCCTCCTGGCATCGTCTGGTGGCTTATATCTCCTCCGTCACCGTCCTCTCCTACTGCCTGGGTCCGGTGATCCTCCTCCAGCTTCGGCGAGCCATGCCGCACGCCCCCCGTCCGTTTCGTCTGAAGGGGGCGGGATTCTTTGCGCCGCTCGCCTTTGTGGTCTCCAACTGGATCGTCTTCTGGGCGGGGTTCGAGACTCTCCGGGTGACCGTCCTGGCCCTCGCCGTTCTGGTGGGGATATACCTGGCCGGCCGTCTTCTCCCTCCGAAGAGGCGCTCCCCCGGCGCGCTCTTTCGCGAGCT
>DAHXNG010000036.1 GCA_027366615.1 Nitrospirota bacterium
CCATCCCCACCGGGGATTTTCGACGCTGACCTACCTCGTCGAGGGACACATGCTCCATCGGGACAGCCTCGGCCACGAGGGGGACCTCGCCACCGGAGGAGCCCAGTGGATGAAGGCGGCCCGGGGGGTGATCCACTCCGAAATGCCCAAGCAGACCGAGGGGCGAATGAGCGGGTTCCAGCTCTGGGTCAACCTCCCCTCCCGGGAAAAGCTCTCCGATCCCGCCTACCGGGAGATCCTTCCGGACCAGATGGGACGGCTCCCCCTCACCGGCGGGGAGGTTCGCCTCCTTGCCGGCTCCTGGGGCACCGTCTCTGGCCCTGACCTCGACCTGCTCACCGGCCTCGTCTGCGCCGATATCCGGCTCTCCCCCGGCGCCTCCCTTGAACTCCCCCCCGACCTTCTCTCCGGCCGGTCGGCATTCGCCTTTCTGATCTCGGGCGAGGCCAGCATCTCGGGGAGATCCTTCCCAGAGGAGACCCTTGCGGTCCTCTCCTCGGGAAATCCTCACGCCCCCTCCATCGAGATGGGAGCCGGACCGGGAGGTGCCCGGATCTTCTTCGCCTCGGCCGTTCCGGTACGCGAACCTGTCGCGGCCTACGGCCCCTTCGTCATGAATACCCGAGACGAGATCGAGCAGGCGATCGACGACTACCGGAGCGGACGCCTGACCCGCTGAGGGTCTCGACACCCGTTCCCGTCCGGCATCCTCACTCCTCCCCCGGCCTCTCCGTAAGGAGGAGCGCCGCAATAAACAGGATCCCCGCCGCCATGTAGAAGACCTCCGGAACCCTCTCCCGGAGAAGCCATAGGGAGAGGAGCGCCCCGAGAAAGGGGGAAAAGGAGAACCACGCGCCCGTGCGGGAGACGCCGATCGTCCGGATGGAGCGGACGAAGAAGACGAGACTCACCCCGTAACCGATCCCGCCGACCGCCAGGATGAGCCCCAAGTCGGGAAGAGGGGGCCGGGACCAGGGCTCGACCATGGCGGAGATGCCAAGCAGGAGGACCGACGAGCCGACCCCCTTCCAGACGGTGAGGACCAGAGGATTGACTCCCGGGAGATAGCGGAGGAGGTTCGAGTCCAGGGCCCAGAGGAAGGAGGCCCCCAGGAAGGGAAGAGCCCAGAGGCCCGACCCCAGGGAGGAGTGAAGGGAGAGAAGCGCGCAGCCGCCTGCCCCCAGAAGGGTACCCAGAACCAGACGGAGAGTGAGGCGCTCCCGGAAGAGAATGACGGCCAGGACCACCGTCAGGATCCCCTCGGCGTTCATCAGGAGACTTCCTGCCGAGGCCCGCGCGCCCTTTAGTCCCACCACGAAGAGGACGGGGGCGATGACGCCGCCGACCACGATCGAGGCGCCAAGCGCCAGGCGGGCCCGGCGCGACAATCCCGGAAGATCGAGGAAGGCGCGAGGGCTCTCCGGACCAAGCCCCAGGGGCCGAAACAGCCCCGACAGGGCACCTAAGGCAGAGCCGGCGTAGAAGAGCCCCGCCAAAAAGAGGGGGGGATAGCGGGCGGCTAGGATCTTCGAGAACGGAGTCGAAAGGGAGAAAAGGAGGGTCGAGAGGATCGCGAAAAAGGACGGCATCACTGCCCCCCTGCCATCACGACGGTCTTATCCGGAGAAAGTGGGCCCGGAGAAGTCCCGGGGACATCCGGACTTCTCGGCAAGAGCTGAGTGCGCTTTCGATGGGGCCCACACCACTGACGGGGAAGAGCCCGAGGTCCAAACGAATACGTACAAATTTGAGCCCCCCTTCGTAAACGGATGTCGTTAGAGACGCTATTTCCGTTCATGTGCTTCAAGGACAATGGGGCAAGATCGACGATGCCGGGTCAGAACAGGGGGAAGAACCATAAGACCGCCCCGACGACCACGATGAAGAGTCCGCTCAAAACCTCTCCGTAGCGCTCCATGCGCCCGAAGGAGACGCGCTGCATGGTGGCTGCCGAGTATGTGCACAGCACGATATAGGTCAGGATCGTGCTTGCGGAAAAGACTGCCGACATGAGCGCGATCGTCCCGACTCCCTGCTTGCCGGCCGCAAAAAAGAGCGGAATCCCCTCCACCATCGGAGAGGCGCCCAGAAGGAGCAGCAGATAGGTCCGGGAGGCGATCTTGTGCCGATGGTCGTGAACCGGAGGACGGCGTTCGTCTTCGGCCCGAAGCGAATGGGCCGAAGGTTCCTTGTGGTCGTGGAAGTGAGCGTGGGGCTCTCCGCCCGGCTCGTGCCGATGGTCGTGAATGTGGGTCACAAGGCTCCCCTGCGGCTCCGGACGATAGAGGGCATCCTTCACCGCCAAGGCGGCCGGACCGGATGGGCTCCCCTTTCCGTCGGACGAGGCATGGCCGTGTAATGGGAGAGGAATATTCCCGTGGCTGTGCGCGTGGGAGTGGCCCTCTTCTCCGGACTCCCTCGCCTCCCAAAAGGCCCGCAAGGCAAATCCTCCCCCGAAGAGGACAAGCCCCAGGCTGGCATAGGTGTCGAGGGCGTGGCCGAACCGGAAGGCGGCCGCCTTCCCGGCCCCCCAAACCAAAAGCCCCAGAAGCAACGTCGTCAGGACGTGTCCCATCCCGGCCAGGGCGGCAAAGCGTCCCGTCTCCCGCTTCGACCACCGGTACTGACGGGCAACCAGCGTGATCGGAACCCAATGGTCCGGGACCATGGTATGCAGGACTCCGATTACGGCCATCGAGGCCAACAGCATCCCTTCCGACCCGAAGCCTGTCGCTGCGGCCCCCTCCGATCCCAACAACGAACACCTCCCGAACCTTACTTCAAATAGCGCAAAACGATATCCACCACATCCTCTACCGCCTGCTCCCGCTCTTCGACCGAGAGGTCGTCGCCTCTTAGGATATGCTCCCGGACGTGTCCTTCGATCAGTTCGCCCATCAGCGCGTTCAAGGCCCCGCGCGTGGAGGCGACCGTTTGAAGAATGAGAGACATGTCTTCGTTTTTTCCGGCGCCGATCAAGCGCTCCAGTGCTTCGATCTGCCCCTTGATCTTCCGGAGGCGGTCCAGAAGTTTCTTTTGGTTTCGAACGGTATGCATAGAGATCGTCCCTCCCCCGAAGATATAATGTACCCCACTATACCATAACCGGCCCCAAGCGTCGTGCCTTTTTTGCAGAGTTCCGCCTTATGAGGTCTCCCTTGTGATTCCCTGACACGGTCTTTCGGGGATGAGGGGGTAAAACCGCCCCCCTCTCCGGGCCTCCCCGAAAACCTCATCTGGGTCTTCTGAGTAGAGGGGAATCCGCCCCCCATGTTCCGGGTGGCCCCAAGTTCAGGAACTTCTTAAAAAAAGGATATTTTGGGGTCTTCGGGAGCATACAAAAGTCAACAGGATTAACGTGGGGAATTTTCTTTTATTGGAAATGACTTTTTTATATTAAGAACGTGGAGCGGGATATGGGATTCGAACCAACGACCTTCAGCTTGGGAAGCTGACTAACCACGTTTCATCCCAATACTTTCCTCAACAATTCCCTTTACTGTAGCCATTATTCATAGAATCCCATACCATCCCTTGCCATAGTTTGCCATCCCTCACTATGGCACAGTTATGGCAAAGTATGGCAGGGATTTCTTTAGGTATAAAACCCCCAAAAAACATCAAAAAAAACCTGTCAAGCCCCCTAAATGCCACGACTAGAAATAATATCTCCCGGATCGGCAGGACGGCGATAATGGCAAAATCGCCTACTCCTGCCTAATCTCAATTCAATTAAGCGTATCTTTATTGATTGGTTTTGTCAACATAAATACAAGTGAATAATAAATAATTTAGAAAAAGGTGTGGTAGACTGTGAGCGTAAAAAAGGCGCCCGAGGTTGCAGCCCCGAGGCGCCTGAATCCACCCACGGCCCCGAGCTTGGACGGCAGGAGCCCAACGAAAGGATGGTAACGTGGATAATATCACGGTTCCCACACTCATGAGAATCGGAGATTTGGGGCGGGTCATCCGTCTCGGTCCAAAGGCAATCTATGTTCGACTCCAGTCGAATCCGGAATCCCTCCCCCCCAGGTTAATTTTACCCGGCTCCAACCTCCTCCTCTGGCATCCAGTGGCTGTTAAAAACTGGCTGGACGAACGGGCTGGACTCATCGAGCCGGCAACTCCACCGCCCCCTCCAAAGCGCCACCCGGGCCGCCCATCAAAAGCAGAACAGATCGAACGGGAACGTCAGAGTGGGGGTGGCCGATGACACCCCGCCAAGAGGGACAGGTCCGGCCGGTGGAAACTATCGAGTCCGGGAATGGGGAAGAAGACAAGATCCCATTACGAGATGCCCGGTATGACAAGCTGTTTAATACCCCCCAGGACCATGACGATGAGGAGGATCGGCCATCAGGGGGGCCGAAATGAGCGCCCCGGGTCCAGTAGTTCCAGAATACGTCAAAAAATTATATAAGTACGCGGATTTGGAGTATATCGGGAGAACGGATGACGGAGGAATGATTCTCCGGGGGGACTGTCCAGTCTGTCGGGTTCGGAGGGGGTTCGGGGGGGTAGGAACACTAATCGTCACCCATTTCGTTCGCTCCCCCGAAAAAAAGATACTTTTTTCATGCCTTGCCGAAAAAACCAGAGAACATAGAAAGTCGATCCTCGACATTTTCCGGAAAGACGGAATTCAGCTCTCCGGTTACTCTCCGGTCCCTGTCACCGAACTCCCGTTAGCAGAGTATCCTTTCTTTTCTCTCTCCACAAAAAAAGATACGTCAACGAAAGTAATCGATTACGGCGGCCACAAAATTGAACTCTTTCCCTCTTCAATCGGCCACCCTACCATGGGAGATGAACCGCTTTACCTCTTCAGCGTCAAACTTGCCAAAGACATTCATTCGAGGACAGGATCGGTGCCGGCCTGGGTAGAATATCGGTCCCGGGAGTATCTGGAGTGGATAGGGGCACGGGACAAAGAGCTGTCGGGGTCGATGGCGGCGAGCCCACATTCGTCACTTCTCTTGAAGGGTGAGGCTATTTTTTCTGACGTGTGACATTTTTTAAAAATCAATGCTTTACAAGCCTTTACTCAATCTGGCAAGAGTCGGCTCCCAGTCCGTAGTACCGGCGGACGCCGGGAGGAAAGAAACTGACGACCTTGAGCTGAAGGTCGGTGATTCCGATCATTCCTTCGGGATCGCCGCGACAGGGCTCCCAGTGGATGTTTTCCATGAGCTGGAAGATCCAGCGGAGGGTCGGCCGGCTCGTGGGGCGCTTGCGCTGATTGGGAAGGGATTCCTTGAGGGCCTGGAGCGCTTCCCTGAGACGTTGCTCGGCGATGGCGTAAACAAGGAGCGCCAGAGCCATCACCGTGATCAGAGCCATGATGCGGGACTCTTTCTTGAGGAAGAAGGCCTCGGCATAGACTCTGGGGTCCTTGAAGAAGCGGATCGATCCTTCGACCGTCTGTCCCTGCTTCTTGTAGGTGTGGACCATCGTGAGGGAAGAGAGAGCCGTTTCGTCGAGGTTGTTGGAGGCGATGACGAAGAGGCCCTTCTGGAGAAGAGCGCTCTCCACCGCCTCCTGGTTTCGGTGAAGGAGTGCAGAGATTTGGAAGCCCAGAACAACGGGCTCAGCATCCTTCTTGGGGCGTCCCTTGGATAGATGGCCCATGATTTTGCTCGTAACCGCCTCTCCCGGACTGTGATAGCGGGATTTTTCAAAGAGCGCTTCAAGGGCCTTTTTCGCATCGTCCTCGCAGGAGAAGGACTCGGAGGCGAGGGACTTGAGAGCAGCCGTGAGGGAGGCGTGCTCTTTCTCGACCCGGGCCTTGAGGGTCTTCTTCTCGAGGTTGAAGTTTTGCTCGGAGTAGACCACGAGGATCCGCTGGGGAACGCCAGCATAGACAGTGCCAACCTCGGCCCACCGGTATCCGGGAAGAGAGGGATCGGTCTGGACCCAGGACGGGGTGCCGGGATCCTTGGGGGGATCGGTGAAGGCGTGAAGGACAGGACCGACCTCGGCGAGGAGGCGCTTGACGAAGCCAACGGTCTCAGGGACTCTCGTGATCCAATGAATGCGGGGCGAGAGGGCGGTAATGTTCTCGGAGGTGTAGGCGGCGCTGTCCATCACGAAGCAGCAGGTCTCCCCGGTCTTCTTGATGTTCTCGAGAAAGGACTCGATCGACTCCCGGAAGGTGCGCTTGTCAGAGGCATTCCCTGAGAGAGCCTCGAACCAGATGGGAACCCGGCTGTCGCCGACGGTGACAATGTTGGCCATGAACTGCTTGAGATCGCTGCGATGGTCCTTGGAGTATCCATGGGTGATGCGGATGACGAAGGTACAAAATTGCCTCGAACGGAGCCACCCAATTTACTGATTGGGATCCACTTCGGAACGTCAGTGACGAAATCGTTTTTTTACGTTTCTCCTTTCAGAAAAAATTCCCTTGATTTTTCGTGAGACGACTCGAAGCGAATTGTATTTTCTTCGTTCCGTTTTTTCAAACTGTTTTTTCAATTTCGAGTCTTCGCCGACACCGATTTTTTTCTGATAAAAATCTCCGCAAAGAGGTTTTGGATTTTTGATCGACCGGACGATTTCGGGCCTCGGATCTTTTGGGGTGCCGGTTGTCGAAACGATGTCTCGTCCGTTTCTTTTTTACAGGAGAGAAGAAGACCTCCCCCAAGATGCTTCTCCTCCCGCTACACTGAGTTCTGTTCCTCACTGTTTTTTGGGTCGTTCGGGATTCGTGGATCTCGGATCCTGTTCCTGCCGAAGAGCTGTCTGGGCTTTCAGGATCTCCTTGAGTGTCGAGATTTCCTGTTCCATCTGTTGCAGTTTACCATCTCTCCAGCCCGTTTCCCGAGCGAGCGTCACCAGGGATTCTTCCCGCTCGGCCTGTGCCTGAACAATGTCTGTCTGAAGAGAGGAGAGGCTTTCTTCTAGGCGATCGCGTTCCTGCTCCAGAACCGCCAGGGCCTCTTCCAGCTCGCAAAGCCGTTGTCGGGATTCACCTGCCGCTTTGTCGGCCTGTTCCGGATCGATTGAAGGTCCCGTCCGGCCAGGGCCACGGCTTCCGACCAGAAGGAGCGTCCGATGGAGTCGAGCAGGGTTTTCAGGGCCAACGGGAGGTCGGGAACCGAGACTTCCGGCATGGAAGCTCCCGATCTGTTCTGACGCCAGAGAGTCAGGGCCTGGGACAGGGTGCTCATGCTGCCCCCTCCCAGCGCCTCCCGGAGGGCGAGGAGGGTCGGTGTTTTGCCGGCGGCCACCAGGGCGTCGGCGGCGGAAAAAATATCTTCTTGTGACGAAGTGGCGGTGCGTCCCATGAGGATCTCCTTTTTTCGGGGCAGTCATTCATCCATCAATAATATCGTATTACGTAATACGATACGTTTTCAACTCACGCATGCGGCAATTCCCCCTCAGGCGGAGCTTGGGAAGAAGGCTCCGGCTTTCCGGTTTGCTCTCTCTGCCGCGCCCGGAGCTTCCGGTAGCTTTCTCCGGTGATCCGGATCGTCAGGGCCGGGCCTTCCAGACGATCCACGATGGCTTCCAGCAGGACGGGGTCGGCAATGACCTCCGGCCAGTGGTCGTAGGGAAGCTGGGTGGTGATCAGGACGGATTTTCCGCAGGAACGCTCTTCCAGGAGTTCCCGGAAGTCTTCCGCCTCTTCCGATGTCCACTTTTTCATCCCGAGATCATCCATTATTAAAAGTTGAGGGCGGATCAGCGATTCCCGGAACTTCAGGGACGAGCCGGTAATCTTGGCCTGGTGGCGCTGTTCCATCCAGTGGGTGACCGAAAGATAGAGAACGGTATAGCCATAGGCGCAGGCCTTGTTCCCGACCGCCTGCGCCAGATAGGTCTTTCCGACACCGGTCTGCCCCACCAGAACCAGGGGCCGGCCCTCTGACAGCCACCCAAGACTCTGGATCTCGACGATCTCCGCACGCGTCAGGGAGCGGGGAGCGCTTCTGTCGAGATCCTCGAAGGAGGAGGGCTGCTTGATGCGGGAGGTCTTCATCCGCTTCTGGGTGGCCCGAAAACGGCGATGTTCCTGTTCGGCCAGAAGAAGGGTGTTCAGCACTTCTTCCGGGGTCCATTGCTGGGTTTTGGCATCGGAAAGAACCTGGTCCAGCCGGGCCAGGCTTCCGGAGAGTTTCAGTTCGGTCAGCAGCGTTCGGATCTGAGGAAGGCTCATCGGATCTCCAAAGGTTGAAGGGGTGGAGAGGAGGACTGGTTCGACGGGGTTTTTCTCAGCATGGGGTTGCCCGGTTGTCGGACGACCTCCCGATCGGGAGGCACGGCGACCTGCGGACGCAGTTGTTCAAGAAATTGTCCGAAGGTGGCGACGCGGATCGTCTGAAAGCGCCGCATATGAGCGACGGCCAAAGTGATGTTGGGTCCGGCGATCTCCGCTCCCGTCCGGACGACTTCCTTCCGTGCCGTCCGGATGAGTCCCTGGGCCCGGCGCAGATGTCCCAGCGCGTCTTCCTGGAACAACTCGTCCAGGAGGGCGTGAAGTTCTGGAGAAAGGGCTTTTGCTTGGGACAAAACGTATCCTGATTAGCACGATTGTTAAGCCCGGCTCCGCCCGGTTCCGATATTTCTCAACCAGAAGGCGCATACTCTATGTCCACCTGTAGTCGGAGGACTCCCATGGCTATGAATCGGGTCCAATTTCAGCCAGGCTTGTCGATGC
>DAHXNG010000045.1 GCA_027366615.1 Nitrospirota bacterium
CCCCGGCGGTGAGGGCCCCGAGGTTGTGCGTTACCCCTCCGCTGGCCAGGATGAGGATTCCCTGCTCTCGTAGGGGGGCCAGGCCCTGACCGAGCTCATAAAGCCTCGCAGGATCTGTTCCGGGCAGTG
Source organism: Nitrospirota bacterium (assembly GCA_027366615.1). Classification (GTDB taxonomy): domain Bacteria; phylum Nitrospirota; class Leptospirillia; order Leptospirillales; family Leptospirillaceae; genus UBA4572. The sequence continues at coordinate 130 of DAHXNG010000045.1, forward strand.
ACAACCCGAGAACTGGGCGACTTGCATCCGGAAAGAGTCCCTTGAGCGGGACCCACATCCCATGGTCGAGCCCCCTTTTGGGAGAGGCCAGGAGATTGCCGATTCCCGGGAGATCTTTTAAAAGTTGAAAGATCGTCGGCGACGGAGGCGCCGAATAGGTCACGTGGTAAAGACGCTCCGGGAACCCCCAGAAATCGTAGATCAGGGGAACGGATTCGAGGGGGCCCGCTTCAAGTCTTTCGCTCACCCAGTGTGCCGAGAGGACAAGAACTCCCTTCACCTCTTTTAGTGACTCTCCCCATACGCGCAAAGCCCTCATCCATTCCTCATCCTCGAGAGAGAATGGTGCGCCATGGGAGACAAAGGCCGTTGGAAGGCGCTCCATCTAATGGGCGCTCTTCTCAAGCCAGGCCTCAAGGCCCAGAAGCGTCATCCCGAAATCGGCCACGCAGGCATTCTTTAGGGGAACATTATCGGAGAGGGCCATTCTCACAACATCCGGAGTAATGAGCGGAGACTTCAGAAGGAGCCTCTGCATGACGGCCGAGGCCATCATGACCCCCACCGGCGCCCCCATAATGATTGCTGACAGATGCCGGCTTCGTTTTATGGCTTCCATCATCTCCCGATAGGTATAGATGCGAGGTCCACCCGTTTCGTAAGTCTTTCCTTGTGACTCTTCCTTTTGTGCTGCAAGCACGAGAAATTTCGCCAGGTCTCCCGCAAAAATCGGCTGTACCCGCGATATCCCCGGCCCGATCATGGGAAGGATATGGAGATTTTTGCCAAACTCCAGAAACTGATTGATCGACCGGTCTCCCTCTCCGAAGACCAGGGAGGGGCGCACAATTGTAAAGGGCAGGCCTGACTTCATAACGGCCTCTTCAGCCTTGGCCTTTGTCCTGTGATAGGCGCTGGGGGCATTGATGGCAGTCCCGACCGCACTCACAAGAACAAGTCTCCGGGTGCTCTGTCTGTCGAGGGAGCCGATCGTGTGCACGACCCCCTGATGATGGACGCTCTCGTAGGATTGCTCCCGGGTCTCGGCAAGGATCCCTGGAAGATACCAGACCACGGTCGCCCCCTTGAGCCCCTCTTGGAGTCCCTTTCCTGTCGCAATATCAACGGGAAAAAATTCCGTTCCGGAAGGAAGAAACTTCGGGTGGGATCGGGAGAGAAGTCGTACCCGCACCTCCCCATCCCCTTTCAGGATCTCCCCTGTCAGATACCGTCCGATAAAGCCCGTTCCGCCAATGATTGCATGTACATCCATCTGACCCATCCTACCCATTAATTTTGGGGTGACTTCGGGGCTTTCTGGAACTCCTCAGGCACGGGCTCCGGAGGTATTGATCCTCGAGAGGAGATCCCTGCCTTTTCGCAACGCGTCACGAAATGGCGTCAGATCGCTCACCTTGTTCCACCATCCGAGAGAGAGAACGATCGATCCCTGGGCCTCGCGTGCAGAATACCCAAGAGCAGTCAGAACAGGGGAGACGGTCAGCGACTGAGCCGAACAGCTCGCCCCCGTTCCAACCACCACGCCTTCCCGGTCCAGGAGAGAGAGAAGGGCCTGGCCGTCGACCTCGGGAACGAGAAGGTTCAGGACTCCAAGACGACGGGGACCCTCTTTGCCTGCGACTGTCACATCCGGACTGTCCTGCTCAACCGCTCCAAGAAACAAGCGATCAAGGTCAAGAAGATGTTTGCGCTCCTCTTCGAGATATTGTCCGGCATGGGAAAGCGCCGCAGAAAATCCGGCGGCGAGGAAGACCGGCTGGGTTCCTGCCCGACGCCCCTCTTCCTGCGCCCCTCCGAGCAGATATGGCTCGATGCGGACACCCCGTCTGACAATAAGAGCGGCAATGCCGGCCGGACCACCGACCACAGTCGAGGAGAGAGACATCAGATCGACGACTCCCCCCTCAAAACAGGGAGCCTCCCATCCCTGCCCCGCAGAGAAGTCGCAGTGGAGGATTCCTCCTCTCTCCCGAACCACGCGCCCCACCTCTTCAATCGGCTGAAGAATGCCGGTCTCGGGATTGACCCGCTGAAGGGAGACCAGGGTCCGTCCGGACGGCCAATCCTTGCGAAGAGCTTCAAGATGGACCTGTCCATTCTCGGCCAGAGGAAGAAATCGAAGCTGTGCGCCTGTTGAACGCGAGAACGCTTCGGCCGAACGGATGACCGAGAGGTGCTCAAGAGGGGACACGAGAAAATTGTCAGGAGCAGTATTGCCCGGGAACCGGGCTCCCCGGATAGCCCAGACATTGGCCTCGGTCACAGACGAGACAAAGACGACCTCCATAGGGCGGCAACCCGCATGTCTGGCCACCTCTTCGCGAAAAAGCTCAAGGCGTTCGGCCTTCGCCAAACCCTGCCGGTTCCTGGCCGTCGGGACGACCGCATCTCCAATCTCACGCTCGATCGCCTCCTTCACACCCGGACGCAAGGAAGGCATCGCATCGACGTGAAGCGTCACCATGACCGTTTACCTGAAGACATTCATTCTCCTGCCAATTTAAGTTTCCTGACCACATCTCCAGAGATCCTTGGGCCCAATATCCCGTTTCCTCCCCGGAGACTCCTATGATATCATGAAGTCCACTGCACGCATCTACGGAAACGAGTCAGTCTTTCGCGAATATGCAATGTTTCCCCCTTCTTCCCGACCACCAGGAGAATCTTCTCAATGGACAACGATGACCTTATCCTCTCCATCCTCAAGAGTTCAAAAACTGTAGCGGTTGTGGGAATCTCTGACAAGCTTGGCCGCCCTAGCCTCACAGTTGCGAGCTATCTTCAGGATCACGACTTCGAGGTTCTCCCCGTCAACCCCAACCTCTCCTCCGTGGCCCACGTCCCGTGCCACCCGGACCTGAAGAGCCTTCCGGTGACCCCCGACCTTGTCGTCATCTTCAGGAAGGCGTCTGACATTCCGGATGTCGTCCGGGAAGCGGTTGCTACGGCCGTTCCAAGGGTTTGGATCCAGGAGGGGATTGTGAGCGAGGAAGGCTTTCGAATGGCCGAGAT
>DAHXNG010000079.1 GCA_027366615.1 Nitrospirota bacterium
TGCTCAGCCGAATTCCTATGGTCAGCTTCAGGCGGCGCTTTTGGCTCATGGTCCTGCCTATGCGTCGACTTCCGGGCGGCCTAGAACTCGGCACCTCAGAAACTTGGCTCCGCCCGGCTGAGCAATCGTGCTAATCAGGAAGAGTCTTGTATGAACAAATACGGAGCTTAACTTAATGACATTGCGCCCCCCCCTATCCCGATTTTGCAACAGCCTCAGAGGCTCAAAATCGTTGCCGATTCCTTCGGTCTGTCTTTCAGGTCGCCTTGCACGGATGGAAGAATCTCACTCAAACTCCAATTCCCTTCATCTTGACCTCCGTCAAATCTTACTTTAGTGTAAGATTAAAAGGAGGGTCCGATGAAAACGGCCACGATGACGTCCAAGGGACAGATCACGATTCCTCTCGAAATCCGGAGCAAGCTAGGACTCGACAAAGGGGACAAGGTCGACTTCGTCGACCTTGGAAACAACCAATTCGCCATCATGCCCGCGACGGAAGATGTCACAAAGCTCAAAGGACTGGTCAAGAAGCCCCGATCCCCGGTGACGATCGAAGAAATGAATGCGACGATCGCAAAGCGGGCTTCCGGTCGATGATCGGTCTCGACACCAACGTCCTTGTCCGGTATCTGGCGCAGGACGATCCTTTCCAGTCCCCTCTTGCCACATCCCTGATCGAGGAAACGCTGACAAAAGATCATCCTGGCTTCATCTCCCTCATCGCCCTGACCGAGGTCGTCTGGGTTCTCGAAAGCTGCTACCGCACTCCCAAGGGCGTCCTCGTGGACATTCTGGAACGGATCCTGGCGGTCAAGCAATTCGCCGTTCAGGATTCGGACGTCGTATGGCACGCCGTCAGAGCGTTCAAATCCGGCAAGGCCGACTTTGCGGACTGCCTGATCGAGCGGGGAGGAAAAGCGGCAGGATGCTCCTGCACGATGACATTCGACATGGAGGCGTCACGAGGAACCGGAATGCATCTTCTGACCTGAACGTCCTCCGGAGTCTCCGGAACATCCTGCCCCCCCGCCCCGGGCGGAAAGCTCTCCGAACTTCTCATAGCACTACAGCGGCTAAAAAAAGACTGGACAAACCTTTCTGACCCTGCTATTCTGCCACCGGAACGCGTTGTCCCCAACCGATAGGCAGAGGAGGGTTGTTCGAGATGGAGGAAAAGATCGAGTCCGAGGCTCCCGTTCTGACGGGAGAGCTGGGAGAGCTTGGTCCCCTGGTGGTCCGGCCGGTCCGCGACGAGGAGGAAGACGGCCTCTGGAAGCGCTTTGTGCGCACGCTTCACTATCTGGGTTTTGGCAAGCTTTTCGGTCATCAGATCAAGTACTTTGCCTTTCTTGGCCACATACCGGTGGCGGCTCTTTCGTTCTCGGCTCCGGCGTTGAAGCTGGCTCCCCGGGACTCCTGGATCGGATGGAGCCCGGAGGAGCGGAAGGCCCATCTCTCCCGGATCGTCTGTAACAGCCGCTTTCTGATCTTTCCCGGAGTCCAGGTCAAAAATCTCGCCTCCGCCGTCCTGGGCAAGGCCCTGGCCCGGCTTTCCGGAGACTGGGAGGAGCGATTCGAGATCCGCCCCTGGATCGTGGAGACCTTCGTAGATCCTACGCGCTTTTCCGGCACGAGCTACAAGGCGGCGGGCTTTCTCTGCCGGGGAAGCACTGCGGGCTTTGGCAAGACAAAGACTGGCTACGACTACCACGGGCAAAGCAAAGAGATCTACGTACAGGTGCTGGATCCCTCCTTCCGGTCGGTTGTGGGACTCAACCGCAAGGAGGAGCCCCAGGCACCGGAGCGTCCGGACCTGTCCGGATGGCAGCCTGACCCCGAAAAGCTTTCGGACAAGGAGGCCCTGACCTCGGAGGACGTCTCCCAGATCGCCGATGAGTTGTGCCGATTCCACGAGACCTTCTCGGACGTCTTCAGGGACAAGCGGGTCCGGGCTCTGGGCATCGTCTATCTGGCCGGCCTGTGCAGCAATCTCGTGCGAAAGAGCGTCGAGCCGATCGCCCTGGTGATGAACGTCGGCGTCCGGAGCCTTCAGCGGCTCATGACCGGGCGCGACTGGGACGAAGACGCCATGCACCATCTCTACAAGGAGCAACTGGCCCGGGAGATCGCTTCGAAGACTCCGGAAGAGATCTCCCTGTCGATGTCCACCGTGGATGATAGCTCCTTCGTCAAGAAAGGGAAGGAGTCGATCGGTGTAGCCCGCCAGTATTGCGGCCGCCTCGGCAAGGTCGAAAACTGCCAGTCGGGCGTCTTCGTCGGCTATGCCGGCCCCCGGGGATACGGGCTCATCAATAGTCAGCTCTATATGCCGAAGGAGTGGTTTTCCGAGACGGAGGAGTTTGCCGAACGCCGAGAGAAGACCGGCGTCCCCAAAGATCTCGTCTTCAAAACCAAGCCCGAGATTGCGGCCGAGATGATCGGCGCGCTCCACAAGGAGGGACTCTTCCCCGCCCAATGGATTGGCTGCGACTCTGCCTACGGCTCCAACCGGGCTTTTCTGAACGCCCTGCCCCCGGATCTCTGGTACTTTGCCGCGATCAAAGGCAATACCCGCGTTCTCAGAGAGCCGCCCGTCTGGAAGGTCCCGGAACGGAAAAGCGCCAGGGGAGCCGCTCCGACAAGGCTCCGTCTCACCGAAACACCAAGAACCGTGGCCGAGATCGCAAAGACCGCCTCCTTCACGCCAATCATCCTCAAGGAAGGGTCAAAGGGTCCCCTGGGGGCCCACATGTGTGCCCTGCGCGTCTATCCCGTCCCCGACTCGGAGGGAGCGCAGTCCAAGGTCGAGTGGCTCATCCTCCTCAAAACCCCCGACGGCGAGATGAAGTTTGCCTTTTCGAACGCTCCGGAGACCACCTCTCTCGAGACCTTCGGATTCGTCTCGACGCTTCGCTGGTCTATCGAGCAGTGCTTTCTCGAAGACAAATCCTACCTCGGAATGAGTCACTACGAGCATCGGTCGTGGCGCGCCTGGAAGCGCCACATGCTCTATGTCTTTCTGGCCCACCTCTTCATCATGACCGTCCGGAGAAAACTCGGAGAAAAAAAAAAGGGCTTACCTTTTCCTTGGCCCAACAACTCACGGCCGCCGCGCTCTTTTCCCCGAGACTCGACAAGGAACGCGCGATCGACATCGTGATTTACACCATCCGGAGAAACGAGGTCGCAGCCCGGTCCCATAAGAAAAGAACCCGTGCCGTGCTCCAAACACTCGGGTTCGCGCTCGACACCGGCTAATCCAACCTTCCTTATCTCCCCAGTCTGCCCTTCCCTCTTCCCCGACTTCTCATCCAATGCGGGGCGACACCCGAGGTGCGTCCTTGTTGCGACTTCCTGCTCATTTTTAGGCAAAAATTCCTTCGAAGATCCCCCGGAAGGGGAGGATTTTATCGAAAAGTTCCTCCATTTGATCCTACGCAGCCCTCTTTTTTACCTCAAGACGAACTGATCGACGCCCCTGCCGGCTCTGACGGCCCCCCTGCCGAGGTGGGCAAAGCTAAAAAGCCGCTGTAGTGATAGGGCGCTTTCATGTCTTCGTACCGGTAGAGCGTCTTTTCCTTTCCCTTGGCATCGGTGACGCTCCTGGGAAAGAATCAGGGCCGGTGGAAGTTCACGTAGGGATTATGTGCTCCCGGCAGAAGGCGTTGACCTCCCGGGCAAACACCTGGGGGATATGGGCATATCCCAGGTGTTTGCGGACTACGGAGGCGTTCTTCGATTCCGTCAAGGCGTTGTCGTTGGAGTGCCGGGGGCGAGACGTGGTCAGATCGATCCGGAGTTTCTCAGGAGACGGGATACCGTGTGGAGCAGTCGCTCGCTCATCAGATGGAAGCATTGCCCCAATTCGATGAGGTCTTTCGCACGGTCCGGCGGGAGATTCGTCAGGGGTATCTCCGAAAGTAAAACAAGATTCAAGGAGCTGTGGCTTCTCCCACATCTAAACCTGTGAAACGGTTGTAGCGGTGGCTAACCCCGAGACTCCCCCCCGTAACGGCTCGGGTCTCTCCCCCCCAGGAATATCGGGAGACCTGAGTGTTACCTCATAGGAAAGGGTTGACGATCCGGAGGCCATCGATGCTCTGCCCATGCGGAAGGTCTTCGGTGTACAGCGCTTCGCAGTTCGACAGGAGAGCGGCGCTCAGGATGTTTGCGTCCCAAAACGACAGACGAAAGTTTTCCGCGATCTCGAAGGCTTTTTCCATGGACCGTCGGTCTTCGTGAAACAGCGTCCAGCTCATGAGGTCGAAGACGGCCGACTTGGTCGATTGCGGATCCATCCTGACCGCCAGCTTCGACGTCACCGTCACGAAAAACTCCTTAGTTGACGAACGACTCTTCCTGGTCGCCGACGATTGCCGAGACCGGCAAAAGCGGCTTTTGCCGAGATAGTGCGGGTCAACCACCCCGCCGTGAACGGCGGAGCTTGTCCCTGCTAGGCCGCTGGGCGGCCTGTACTGCGCGAGACTATAGGCGCATTGACCGGCGCCCTTGAAGCCATGTTCTTCGACGCATTCGTATCTGCGCTTTCTTCGTGTCGGCAGTTCCCGCAGACGAACCGGGCTTGTGTCTTCCGGTTCGTCTTGGCTACGTGGTGGCACTCGGAGCACTCCCGGGACGTGTTTCTCGGGTCGACGACCCGCACCTCGACTCCGGCCATGATCGCCTTGTAGACGATAAAAGACCGG
>DAHXNG010000041.1 GCA_027366615.1 Nitrospirota bacterium
AAGCTGTCGTGGCCGGCCTGGCGTTCGATCCGGCCTACCTCCTCCACGAGGACCTGAGTCGCAACGATCCCTTCAAGCCCCTGCATGTAGACCCCCCCGTTGGACGCATTCTTCTCGGTGGAGCCGAAGACCGCTCCCAGCGTTCCCCGGCGAAGGTGGGCTCCGATCTCCCCGAAGACGATCAGGAGGCTGTCGATGTGGCGAACCAGGTCGGAAAGAACCTCCTCAAGAAGAAGCGAGAGAGCCTCCGTAATGATCTCAAGACAAAAATCTTCCCTGTGGAGCGACTCCACCAGGGCGCGGGTCGCCGGAGCTCCGTCGATCGTCACCTTGACGATCGTTCTGTCGCCCCCGATATTCCCGATAACCCGATCGAGAACGCAGGCCCAGCTCTCGCCCTCGTTTCTCTCCCATTCCACAGGATTTCCGTCAATCAGGATCTGTGCCTTTTTCACTTCGGCGATCTTTTCCATGCAAGCCTCCTTTGTATCGGCCCTTTGGCCGGATTTATCGTCGCAAGGCCCTCTCCGCCACCTGACGGAGAGCTCTGGCCTTCCCTGCCCCATCCTTTTTCTGCCGGGGATCTTTCGATTGAACGCTGGAAAACCAGCGGTCGGCCAAGCGAATCAGACGGTCGTTTCTCAGGACCCCCTGGCGGTAGACTTGCCCCACCGCCTCGACCATCTCCAAAAGACGAAGCGGGTCGTCTATCGCGACCGCTTCCTTCTCGATGGCAAACAGGGAGGTCACCGGCCCCAGTGCGGGGGCAACCCAGCCCTTTTCGCGGATCCGCACATCGAGCTCCTCGAGCTTTTTTGCCGTACAGGAGAGCTCCTTCGACTCCTCCTCCCCGATCTCCCCTTCCGAGAGGGAGCGCGAGATCTCGTCGCAAAGACTCTCCCCCTCCCGCAAGAACCCTCCGAGCTCCAGGGCTTCCGCCCGGAGCTCCTCCCAGTCGGCGCGGGTAAGCCCCGACGGATCAAAGTCTTCCAGAAAGAGACGGGTTGCGCTCTCCCAGTCGGGAAGCGCCCCGAACTCCATCGACCAGATCTGCCGGTAGAGTCCCCGGAAAAGGTCCTCCAGCGTCATCGGGTAGCGCGTCACAGGACGGTAGAGAAGAGCGCCCCGACCGTCGAACTCCGATCTCGCCACAAGAAGCTGTGCCCCCGGAGGGTTCTCCGCAAGAAAGCTTACGAGCCGTTCCTTTTCATGAGGGTCACCGGAACTCCCCAGTGCCAGCACGAGCCTTGCGAGCCATTCCGGGTCGATCTCCTCCCGGCAGACGGGGTTGAGACAGACGGCGTCGAGACCGCAGGGAGCGCAGGACTTCCGTGACTGGATGACCACGTGTCCCTCTCCGTAAGGGGCCGTTTCGTGGTAGTAGAGGTTTGAAAACGAGAGAGCGACGACAGGAGTGCCCATGGCCGCCGCCACGTGCATCGCTCCGGTATCGTTCGAGACGAGGCGCGCGGCCTTTTTGAGGACCCCCGCAAGGGTCGCCACGCTCGTCTGCCCGGTCAGGTTCAGGAGACGTCCGGCCGTCCATCTGTCCTCGAGAGCCGCGACGATCCGGCGGTTTCTCGCCGTCTCCTCCGCCCCGGCCCCGATTAAGACCACCCCCCAATCCGGAGCCCGGGAAAGAAGGTGGGCGATCATGCGGACAAAGGCCTGCTCAGGCCAGCGCTTGATTTCGACCGAAGCCCCCGTCTGGACGGCGATCCATGTCCGGCCGGCCGGAAGGAGACCCGAGTCCTCTCCTCCCATCCTTCCCTCGAGGACGAGCCCCCGGGGGGGAGGGACCTTCCCCACCCGCAGGAAAAGGTCGACGAGGTTCGTGTCGTTGTATGTTCTGTTCTGGACCATCTGACCGAAATAGGCGATCGCCGGATCGAGAAAGGCCCGGAAGCCGTCGCGCGTCATGGTCACGCCGCGGACCTCGGCGGCAGTCACAAGATAGCCCAGAACCGCCCCGATCCGGTTGGGGGTAAGATTGATCAGAAGATCCACGGGCCGGGGAGTCCAGTCGGAGGTCATCTCACGAACCCGGGCGATCTTTTCCCCCCAGGAGACCGTATCGTCAAAGATCATCTTCCGGAGAGCCAGGGCGTCCACAAGATAGAGATCGTCAAAAAGGGAGAGTCCTGCGGCGGCCTCGGCAAACTCTCGATAGGCCACGAGCGCGATCGAGCACCCCTTGTTCTCTTCTCGCAGGGAGGCCACCATGGGGGCGAGCTGAAAGAGATCTCCCATGCGGGTCATGGCAAGAATCAGGATAGTCCGTCTTTGCCCTCCCCTCTCCGCTCCCGGCGAGAGGATCTCGACCCCGTTCATGCGCCGACCTCCCGGGCAAACTCCCGGAGAAGGAGGACAGCTGCCTCCGTCTCCGACAGGGGAGCCTCCTGGGGATGGATGCCCCGTTCGAGATCCTCGAGATCCACCGATCCAAAACAGCGGAAGCGGTCGAAGAAGCCCGACAGCTCCGGATCATCTGCCGATGTTGCAACAAGGGAGTCGACACTCTGACGGCCGGGAAAAAGTGCCCCTTTGGGGGAGAAGCCCCGGGAAAAGAGATGATCGAGCCAGCTCTCCATGCGATTTTCGATCGTGTGCTCCCGGAGTGTTCTCTGGCAGGCGGCCCGGGCCATCGCTTCGCGTTCTGCGGGATGGGACTGGTAGTGGCGCACGAGCTTCCGGCAGCTCGCTTCATCGTTAAAGACCGCCACCTCCTCCCCCGGAACGAACAGCTCGGGAAGCAGGGATCGGCGGTCGACGAGCTGGAAGCCGCCGCACGCTGCGATCTCGAAGGTTCGCGGATTGACGAAGTCCCCTTCGGGGTTGACGCCGCGATGGTAGACCGAGGAGTGAAGGTTCAGGTTGATAGTCGAGTTCCGGTAGATCTGTGCCGCCTCCTCCGGAAGGATCCTGCGCCCCGGAGACCGAAGGTAGGGCCCCAGCGGATCGCTCTCCTCCCAGTCGGCCCCCCAGATCGAAAGCCCCAGGTCCACCAGGTGGCGGAGGAAGTGCTGGCGGTTGTAGTAGCCGGCCCCCATGAAGGCCAGGGGCGCCGAGAACCCGACCGGGTCCTCTCCTTGCGCGGGCTCGGGGCGAAAGATCTCCCGATCGGCCGCGGTGGGAAGATAGAGGACGTTGGAAAGCCCCCGGGCCTCGAGCCTCGGGATCCAGTCCTCCTTCTGGATCACCGCAAAGGAGGTGACCAGGGGAGCGATGCGCTCCCAGTAGGTGGCGATCCGGAAGTCCTCGACAAACCAGTAGGCCACAGGGATATTCATCGAGCGGATCTTCTCCAGAAGCTCGGGAGAGAGCGGGGATTGGGCCAGCCCCACAATAAGGTCCGGCTTCTCGTGGAAGATGCGCGCCATGATCATCTCGGCCATGAAGTTCTGGAAGATTCCCCGGAGTTGTGCCCGATGCATGTCGATCCGCGTCTGCGCGCCGATGGCACGAAGGGAGCCCGCAAAATCTCCCGCGTCGAACAGGGAGGCCCGATGGCCCATGTTCCGGAGGGCCCGCACCACCGAGTGGGCGATGGGATAGGACCCCCCCGAGACCGGGGAGACCACCAGAACGCGAAGGGAGTAGGAGGTGGCCCGGAGATTCCCCTCGGCGAGGTTTTTGACCGACCTGTAGGCGTCGGGCCTTACCTTTTCGGAGGGGGCATGGGAGAGAAGGAAATAGCCGTCGGCCTGACCCCGGACTTGTGCCGGATCGGTGGCAAATCGAAGGCGATCTCCAGAGTTGTGCCAGGGAAAGAGCCGGAAAGAGGCGCGCAGGATATCGGGCGAGGCCTCGAAGACAAGAACCGGAAGCCTCGTCCTGCAAAGGAGCGCGTGGAGGTGGTATCCGAGCCCCAGCCCCAGAAGAAGAATCCCGGGAGCCGTTTCAGGAATTTGAGCGACGACCTCCTCCGCCCATCTCTCCCCCTCGGCGACCGGGTCGTAGCGGCTGTGGAGGCTCATGCCGTCCCAGGAGATCGTGGGAGAGCCCTCCTTCGAGGCCGCAGTCTCCCATCTCTCGCGACTGCGGTCCGGACGGACGAGCGCCTCCCGGAGCTCTCCCGTGCCGTATGCCTGAAGATTGGCGCGAAACACGTTCTCATCGAACTGCCACATGACTATCCTCCTTTTCGGGAACTTCCCCCAAAACGCCTGCACCAAAGAGTCGCCCTGCACTCTGGGCCTCCCACGAAAGCGATGCGCCGGCCCGCAACAGGCGGGGGAGATTCTCCCCGTCGCCTTCTCCCGGCTGCGCCGACAATCCCCCCTCGACCCACTCGAGGTGGTGCAGGAGCGGCCAGAGCATGGGGAAATCGGAGGCCAGCCTCTCGACCATCCTCTCGCGTTCGACCTTTTGAAGACATCTCTCCCGAAGGCCCAGATAGAGATCAACGCCCCGTTCGAGCCGGACGAACCAGAGGGGGTCTACCCCCCCGGGCTGCCCCTTCCCGAACCTGGCCGTGCCTTTTCTATCACTAGCAACATTCATGCCTGAAAGGGAGATCTCCTCGGAGAAGGTGGGAAGCGGGGCTGTCGGATCGAGATAGCGCACGACAAAGCGCCTCATGAGAACCGCGAGGATCCCCTCTTTCGTCGGAAGGGTCGGGGTGAGGGCCTCCTGAAGAAGGCCCGAGGGAGTCTCCCGGGCGACAAGGAGCTGGCAGGCTGTCAGACTCTCCGACAGTCGGGCGGCAAGCGATCTCGCCGGCTCCCCCCGCCTGAGACCCGCCACAATATGGGCAAGAGTCTCGGCGTCCGGATCGTTCCTGCAGGAAATGGACGGACAGGAGGCCCCTTCGCCGCTGCAGGGGTAACAGTCCTGGCGGGTCACGACCGAGAGAGCCCCCTCCCGATAGGCCCCGGTTTCGTAGGGGAGGGCACTGGCAAAGAAGAGCCCGACGGAGGGGACGCCCAGGGAGGCGGCCAGATGAAGGGTTGCGGTATCGGGAGAGAAGACGACCGAGGCTTGGGAGATCAGCGCGACAAGCTCCTGGACCGTGGTCCGCCCGGCGGTATTTGTCACCTTCGCCCCGGAGCGTCCGGCGAGAGCCTCCCCCAGCTCCCCGTCCTCCGGCCCTCCGGAGAGGATAACGGGATGGCCATCGATTCTTTCAAGGGTCAGGAGCAGACGGTGGAGGGCCTCCGGAGAAAGTCGCCGGTAGGGGCTTCGGCCGCCCAGAACTACGACGACAGGCCCCAAGCTGTCCCCCCCTCCCCCGGCTGGGCGGGAAGGGATGCGGCCCGGCCCCTCGAAGCCTTGCCACATGTCGGAGAGATGGATCCTGTTGAGCGCCCGGATCCCCCGGGAGGAGGCCACCAGATAGGCCGGCCATCCCCCAAGGGGGGCAGGGCTCCCCGACTCCCGGTCGAAGAGATGATCGAAGCCTGAAACCGGCACTCCCAGCATGTTGGCCAAGGCGATTCCGGTTCCGTGATGGTTTAGGACAATTACCCGGGAAAAGTTCTCCGACCGCATCTTTCGGACAAAGTCCCGGGAACCCGCGATGCGACAGCTGAGGGAAAGAGCGGCAGAAGGGTCCCCAAACCCCGGCCAGGAAATAATCCCGGAGTTCATCCCCAGAGAGCGGGCGGCCTCCACGACTCCCGGTCGGAGCAGAAGTGTCGGACACCCTCCCTGCCCATGAATTTTTTCGAGAAGGGGCCCGCTCTGGAGAAGATCCCCGAGCCGGGCCTCCTGGATCACCAGCACCTTGTCTGCCATCTCCCGCTCTCCTTGTTACCGGCTCAGGACTTTCCGCCCGGAACGGCGACGGCTGCCTCGCTTCGCGACAGGATCTCATGCGCCACACTGTTCTTGGGATCCCTCATCAGGATCTCATGGGCGATCTGGATCGACTCTGCCTCCTGTCCGGCCTCGTTGAGAATCTTGGCATAGAGGCTCCTGAAACCGTTCTTGAAGGGATTCTCCATGAGGAACTCCCGGACCCTCGCAAGCGCCGCCTCAGGTCGTCCGATGGCGCGGGCCGAGTCGACAAGGAGCCGAAGTATCTCCTCCTGCCCGGGCTCGAGGCCCAGCGACTGGTCGTAGTAATAGACCGCCTCTTCGTACTGACCCAGCTCCTGACAGACCATGCCGAAGCCGGAGAGGGCCGCGAAGGATCGCGGATTCTTTTCGTAGGCCCTTTTGAAGTCGGAAAGCGCATCGGCAAAGTCCCCCATCAGAAGGGCAATCACCGCCCGGCCCTGATAGGCCCGCTCATCGGAGACGACGGGGATTGCCAAGTCAAAGGCCTCCCGGGCTCCGGGGAAATCCCCCTTCCGGGAGAGAACCTCGCCAAGCTTGATCTCAACCTCGCCGCGCTCCTCCCGGGTCAGCCCCGGATCTCCAAGAGCCCCCCGGAGGATCTCCTCCACCCCTTCCGAGACTCCCGATCCAAGCATGTCGTCGACCTTCTCGATGATCCCGAAGACGCGACGCCTCGCCGTCACCAGATACTGCATGACAAAGAGATCCCGGATATCGTCCGGAGACTGGTCCCGGAGGACGATCGCCCCGAGGTCGATGTCGGTCCGCGCCTCTCCCCGGCGGGCGAGATCCTCTGCCATCCTGGTGAACTCCGAGGAGACGTTGGCCCCCATCGTCTCCACCTGCAGCCCCGTGCTCTCAAGCAGCTCGACCAAAGTCTTTCTGGTAAAGAAGCGCAGATGGGTCCGGTCGAGGATCCCCTGCTCCTGATAGTCGAAGCGGCCATGGGCAAGCCCGGCAAGCACTTCGTGATAGCGGACATTCGGAACCGAGAGAACGAGAACCCCCTGGGGGGAGAGGTACGGGACATACTTCCGGAGAAGCGCCACCGGATCCGCCACATGCTCGAGGACGTCGGCCATGATGATGGCGTCGAAGCTCTCCTCGGCAAAGTCCGGAGCCCACTCTGCGGCATCCTCCACGATGACCCGGTCGTAGTAGGCCTTGGCCTCGAAGCCCCGGGACGCCTCTTTCTCGATTCCCACAAGCTTCACATCCCCCCAGCGCGTCCTGATCCCGCGGCCCATTGCCCCCGTTCCGCACCCGATATCGAGGATGCGGTTGGCACCGGCCGGGATCCGGTCGATGACCTCTCCCCGCTCCTTGCGGTAGAGCTGCTTGGGCTTCCAGATCGCCACCTTCTGGTTGATGAGACGTTCCCAGGACTCGAGGAAGCGGTCCATGGGGAACTCCTGCGCCACGATCTCCCGGGAGGCCGCACCCATTTCAAGGGCCAATTCCCGGTTGGAGAGAAGGGCCGCGACATGTTCGCGGAGATCCTCGGCCCGATCGGCCAGAAAGCCGTTGATCCCGTCCTTGACGGGTGAGCCGGAGTGGGTGAGAGCCACGATCGGCATCCCGGTCGCCATCGCCTCGAGAAGGGAGAAGTTGTATCCGTCCTCCCAGGGCTCGACGGTGGTATGGAGAAGAAGGCGATGGTGGCGCATCTGATCCTTCAGATCCTCGATGTTTCTGGAGGGACGGGCATCGGGAAGGCGGGGATTGAGCCCCAGGGTCGTCTGGGGAACTCCCTCGAGGACCTGCGTGGAGAGGGTGGTTCCCAGCATGAGATCTCTCTCCTCGATAAAGTTCCCGATACGGAGGACCCGGTCAAGATGGCCATCGTACCCCCCCCATTCTGCGGGATCGATCCCCGGAAGAATGACCGGCCCGGAGAACCCCCACGACTCCTTCTTCGAAGCCGAGATAAAGACCGGAGTCAGATCGGCGACCTGGGCCATTAGCTCGGAGAGGGCCTTGCGGTATTCGCGGGGGTCCACAGAGTTCTTCCCAAGCGCCACCATGGTGTCGAGCCGGTTGTGGAAGACCATGAACTGGGGAACCGGGGACTTTCTCGTCAGGAGAAGATCGCTCATGTCGTGGCAGATGATGGCGTCATACTCTTCCCGGGCCAGGTGGCCCATCGCGGTCTTGAAGTCGACGATCCGCGATCCCCGGGGACAGGGACGAAATTCGTACATCCACCGGTCGTAGCCCCCCTTGCTCCGCTCGACGATATCGAAGGTGACCGGGAGCTTGCCCATGAGGGAGATGTATCCTTCGTGCCAGTTAAACGTAAGAATGCGCAACATCTTCTTCTCCTTGTTTTTTGACGGAATAGCCATCGGAAAGGATCCGGACGAGAGACCGCGCCCGGTGACGGTAGGTATGAGCCCCCAGAACCTTCTTTCTTCCCCGGGCCCCGATGCGGGAGGCGACCTCCGGATGGTCGAGGAGAAAGCGAACCTTGTCGACGAGGTCGGCATCGTCGTAGAGGACGAGATCGACATCGGGAACAAAGAGATCGCTCAGTCCGGAAACAGAGTCTGTAAGAAGGCATTTTCCGATGGCGAGGCTTTCAAAGACCCTCATATTAAGGTCGTCCTTGACGGCAGAGTTGAAAAGGAGCCGAGACGACGAAAGGAACCTTGCCATATCCTCGAAAAAGAGCCTCCTGACACCCACGGAGTAGCGGATTCCGAGACGGGCGATCCGGCGGGATCGTCTGTCGGCCTTCCCCGGCGAGGTGCAGATGGCGAGATCGAGGCTCTCGGGAAGGTCGTAGGGCCGGTGAATGGTGGGGTCGCAGGCCAGCGGAAGCCAGAAGACAGGCTTGCCCAGACGCTCCCGAAAGAGCTCAACATAGGACTTCTGGGCCAGGAAGATCACATCGAAGCGGCTGGCCAATCTCAGATGGTCGGCCGCCGAAAGATGGGTATCGATCAGGTAGCAGGCTTTGGGAAGGTTCGGATCCGACAGGATGGGCATATCGAACCAGACGCCGCTTTCGACAAAGAGGAGCCAGTCCGGCCGGAAGCCGTCGAGGCCTTTGCGGATCTCCTCGATGGTTCCTTCCCGGAGTTCGATG
This sequence comes from Nitrospirota bacterium, assembly GCA_027366615.1. GTDB lineage: Bacteria > Nitrospirota > Leptospirillia > Leptospirillales > Leptospirillaceae > UBA4572. The sequence continues at coordinate 8,870 of DAHXNG010000041.1, forward strand.
TCGTGCGGCGACACCCGGGAGGCGATCTGTTCGAGGTCCCATTGGCGAAGGGTCCAGTCGGGGACGGTGGGCCCGCATGTTTTGACTGTGGCGACCTCCCGGAGAGCCCGTTCGAGATAGGCTCCGGTCGTATGTGGCATGGCAGTGTACATCATCAGAATGTTCATGACGACCTCCTTACCCATGGACAAGCATATTCCGTGCCAGAACTAAAACGAGGACAGAAAGAGGTCGCAGGAGGGAATGCAATGCATGAAAATACCGCCACATTGACGCGAAGGGGGAGTTTTTTTCCCGATTATTCCGGGGGAGGGGGAGATTTCTCCCCGTCAGGATTCTGACAGGGGGAGGAGCCTTTCCCGGAGAACGCCACTGGGCAAGGAAGGTCGCATCGGGGAGGTCCGGGAGATTGGGTCAGATGTTCAAGCTGCAGGGCACATGGAGAAAACACTGGCAGAGAGGGAATAGCAAGAAGGAGAGTCGATCTAGCCCCGACCGAGAATCTTCTGTCCGAAAAGCTTTTCGGAGCCGCGGGAGGCCTTCCGGTAGGCACCCTCCGGCCCCTGGCCCGTCAAGGCCGCAATGCGGGAGGCGAGAGGACCGTTCTCTTCGGCAAAGGGCGCAAGCGCCCTGGAAATCGCCTCGATACGATGGGAGAGGGTGAGGAGGTCGGAGAGGGGAAGAGAGTTCAGGGCCTCCGTCCCGGCGCGGTCAAGCGACTCCTGCGCCGCAAGGAGGGGGGAGAGATCCATCTCCTCCACCCTGGAAAGGGTGAGAGGCACCGGATCCCCCCCAAAGAAGAGAAACTCGTATAGAGACGAGATCCTCAGAAGAAACTCCCGGGCGGAGGTAGCGGCGTTCGGGGAGCCCTCTGGAGACTCCTGCCCGTCCATCATCCGCGCACCGAAAGGGTCCGGCGAACACCCGGGGCTTCCGGCCCCCCCCCGGATGAGGCGGACAGGGAGACCGCACTCCGGGCATTGACCGAGGCGGTCCGCCATGTCCCCAGAAGGTCGGAGAGCAACTCCCGGACAGGATCAAGCCGATCGAGCTCGCTGGCCACATTGGCGAGCGTCACCTCCTGGATCAGATAAAGATAAAGCGAGACGAGGGAATCCGAAAGATCCTTCGGCTCCTGGCCATCGACCGCCGAGGCGAGCTCTGAGAAGATACTAGTCAACCTGTTGACAGCATCGGAGCGCTTGGGGATATCCCCGTTTCTCATGGCCTCCTTCATGATGTCGACTAAGCGGATCGAACCCTCGTAAAGGCGGATCAGAAGCTCGGCCGGGGGAAGAGTTCGTTCGAGGGTCTGACGGTAGGTCGCTGCGGCATAAGCGTTCATAGAACATCCTCTCGTAATCGCGGTGGTCAACGGGAGGGAGCTCTCCCTCCCCTAGATCACTCCTCGGGCGATTTGCTGCTGAACATAAGCCTGCTTCTGGTTCAGACCTCCCAAGAGACCCTGGAGACCCGAATACTTCTCCTCCAGCTGGTCCTTCAGGTTCGAAAGCTCATCCTGCTTTCGCGTCATCTCGCGGACATTCGTCCGCTCCTGGGCGTTGATGTCGGAGATCTCTCCGGCCAATGGGCCGCTTGCGGGGTTGGCAAACTCCATGAGCAGGTCGTGCACCCCCGAGACGATACCGGGCGTGGCTCCATGGCCGGTCATAAGATGAACGACATCGTCGTAGTTCGTGGCCAGAACCTTGTCGAACTTGCCCGAATCGAAGGAAAGATGCCCGTTTCGCTGGAAGCCGATCCCCACGTCCGCGAGCGTCCGGAGCCTGCCCGGGATCTTGTCCGAGAGCGAACGCGTCAAAACGGTTCCCAGACGGTTTCTGAGATCCACCACCGAGTAGGCCCCGAGAAGAGGGCCGCCCTGTCCGGTCGCCGGGTTGACCCGGGTCTCCTTGTCGACGAAGTCCATCAGATCGTTGTAGCTCTTGACCAGGGCGCCCACGTTCGTCTTGATCGTCTTGGTGTTGTGGACGATCGAGGCGGTGGTCGGTGTGGGGCCTGTCGTCTGGCGAAGGTGGATGACC
>DAHXNG010000030.1 GCA_027366615.1 Nitrospirota bacterium
GACGACTCAATAAAATTGGACTCGCTATTCCTGCGCCTCCAGAAACGACGACGCCTCCCGCCCTTTGAGATGCTCCCGGACCACGAGCGCCATCGACAGGAAGATGAGACCCATTCCGGCCCCCGTAGAAAGATTCGGAACCTCTCCCAGCTGGCCCCATGAGGCCAGGATCCCAACGGCCGGAGCCAGGAGTGTTCCCATACCGGCAACTCCTGAGGGAAGGCGGTTAAGTGCATAGGACCAGAGAAGCCAAGCCAGGGCATTTCCCGGGACGGCGTTGTAGAAGAGTGCCAAGGAGAGGGCCGGCGTCCAATGGATTCTCCACGGATCAACGAGTGCGGCTACCCCCAGGAGGACAATTCCGCCAAGGAGCATCTGCCATGCCGTGACATCAAGGATGTCCATGGCGAGCGCCCCGTGTTTCTTTTGCCAGACAGCAGACAGGGCCCAGAAGATTCCTGAAAGAAGCGCAAGCAGGATGCCCCTGCCCCCCTCCAGATGCCAAGGGGCGAGGATCAGGAGAAGACCCGCAAGGGCAATCCCCAGCGCAGCCTTCTCCAGACCCCGGATCCGCTCTCCAAGAAAAATAGCCGTCAGAAGAACCAGCCACAGAGGCATCATGTAGACCAGGATGGCGGTCTTTCCGGCACCGCCGTATTCCAGGGCCCAGAGGGTACACCCCACAAATCCGGTCGACTGGAGAAGTCCCAGAGGAAGAACGTAGCGGACTGGGGGCATGGCGAGAGGACGGCCCATCGCACGAAGGATCGAAAAGAGGACAAGAGTTCCCCCGAGAACTCGCATCGCCGCAAAGAGAAGCGGCGGACAGTCCGCCAGAGCGGTCTTCATGACGACCCAGTTGTAGCCCCAGATCAGAGAGAGCAAGAGCAGGGCAAGGGCGGGAAAGAGGGGAGTCTGTCTCATGGGGACTCCAGGATAATCAGGGGGTGAAGTCCGGAAAGAGCCGGGATAGGGCTTTTCGAACCGGAGGAAAAAAAAGATCCGTATCGAGCTCCGGAAGTCCAGGGAACCCAAGCCTTCTCACGGCAATTTCCATACGCCGGGACAGAAGTTCCGCCAGCGGCCCCTCCCCCCGCATCCGGACGCCGAACCGGGCATCGTAGAGCTTTCCGCCGTGGTACTCCCGGAGGCGGGAAAGAACCGATGCAGCCTTGTCGGGGAAATGGTGAGTGAGCCATTCCGAAAAAAGGTCGCGAACCTCAAGGGGCAGACGAAGGAGAATATGGCCGGCAGAAAGGGCCCCCGCCTCCCGGGCTCTCTCGAGAATCGACTCCGGTTCGTGGCAGGTGAGTCCGGGAATGACCGGAGCCACCAGAACCCCCGTCGGCACCCCCACCGAAGAAAGCCTCTTCAGGGTTTCGAGTCGGCGCAAGGGAGTGGTCGCCCGGGGTTCGAGGCGCCGTGAGAGCCCCTCATCGAGTGTGGGAAGCGAGATGTAAACATGGACAAGCCTTCGGGTCGCCATAGAGGAGAGAAGGTCGAGATCACGCTCGATCAAGGAAGACTTTGTGACGAGGGTAACAGGATGGGAGGCCCGATCGAGAACCTCGAGGAGCCCCCTGGTGATCCGAAGGGATTCTTCGACGGGCTGGTAGGCGTCGGTGTTGATCCCCAGTGCGATGGGGACCGCCTTGTATCCCTTATGCGAAATCTCCCCCTCAAGAAGCCGGGGTGCCTCTTTTTTAAAGAGGATCGTCCGTTCGAAGTCGAGCCCGGGCGAGAGGCCCACCGTCGCATGGGACGGGCGGGCAAAGCAGTAGATGCACCCGTGCTCGCAGCCGCGATAGGGGTTTACCGAACGGGAAAAACCCACATCAGGAGAGTCATTTTCGGTGATGATCGTCCGGGCCGTCTCGGCAATGAGCCGGGTGCGGTTGTCGAGAGACGGTCCATCGTTTCCGTCGGTGACGAACTCCCGCCGCTCTTTTTCGAAGCGGTTGTCCGGGAGGGAGAGGGCTCCCCGACCCCGAAGAGGCTCGGGCGGAATGCGGCTCATCGCCTGACATCCTCCCCCGGGGGCCCGGGGTGAGCCTGATATCGACCCGGAGGCTCCTCCGGAGCTTCTCCGAGATTCCGGGCGACGATCATGCTACTCTTCCGGGAGCTCGGGGACCCCAACCTCCCAGGCCTCGAGGTCGAAAGGACGACCGCGCACGATACGGCAATCGACGATCTCTCCCGGCTTTCCCTGTCCCGAGAGAACCAGAACCTCCCCGTCGATGCCATCGGGGGCCATCCCTTTCGTGCGGCCGGAAAGAACGAGATCCGACTGCTCAGAGAGTCCTTCGATCAGAACCGGCACGACCTGCCCTTCCAGTGCCCGGTTCTTTTCGAGCGAGATCCCTCCGCAAAGGGCCAGGAGATCCTTCCGACGTCGCATCCTGATCCGGTGGGGGATCTGTCCCGGCAGATCATGGGAGGGGGTCCCCTCCTCCCGGGAAAAGGCAAAGACGCCGACATGGTCGAACCGGGCCCACTCCGCGAACTCCATAAGAGACTGGAACTCCTCCTCCGTCTCCCCCGGAAATCCGGTGATGAAGGTGGTCCGGAGAACAACCCCCGGAAGGGCCGTACGAACCCGGTCGACAAGTCGTTTCATGAAGTCGACGTTTCCTGGCCGTTTCATCAGGCCAAGAATGCGCTCCTCCACATGCTGGAGAGGGATGTCGAGGTAGGGAAGGACCGTCCGGGAACGGGAGATGACAGAAAGAAGCCGCTCGGTCACCAATGTCGGATAGGCATAGAGAAGTCGGACCCATGGAACCCCTCCCTCACCATCGATTCGTTCGAGAAGATCCGCCAAACCGTCAGGGAGCCCCAGATCATGGCCGTAACGGGTCAGATCCTGCGCGATGAGGGTCACCTCCTGCGTCCCGCGGGCGCCAAGGTCCCGGATCTCCGCCAGAACTTCTCCGGGAGGGCGGCTGACCTGAGCGCCCCGCGCCAGGGGGATCGAGCAAAAGGTGCACGGATGGTCGCATCCCTCGGAGACCTTCACGTAGGCACGATGGGGAGGGGTGAGCCGGGCAGAGGAGAGAGGAAAGAGCGAAGGTCGTATGGGCGCGGGGGCAATGCCCCCCCCACCGACAGAGTCAAGAATCTCCCCCAGCCGGTGCTCGTCGAAGGTGGTCAGGGCCAGGTCGATCTCCGGGATAAGCTCCCCCATCTGATCGCGGTAGCGGGAGACGAGACAGCCGGCCCCCACGAGGAATCGGGCCTTGCCCTCCTCCTTGTAGCGGGAGAGCTCAAGTAAGGTCTCGACCGACTCCCGGCGGGCATCGGTGACAAAACTACAGGTATTGACGAGAAGAATCTCGGCCTTTTCGAGGTCCGGGACGACCTGATAGCCCCGGGAGGACAGGTCGCTGATCATCCGCTCCGTGTCGGAGGAATTCTTGGGGCATCCAAGGCTTACGATCCCCACAGTTTTCTCGTTCCAGCTGATCTCTTTTTTCATAAGAACCTACGATCGTGTTACAATCGGAAAAATTTCCTGAAGCCTTCCGTCCACCCCGGCACTAAACCACAAGAAAGAGACCGATGATAATAAAACTTGTCCTGGCCGTCGCCATCGCAGTCACCATCCTGATTGCCTATTCGATGGGAAAGAATGAGGACAACGCCAAGGTCAACGACATGAGGTCACAGCTTGATATGCTCAAGGCCCAGCTCGGCACCCAGGGAAAAAACATCAAGGAGTCCTATGACCGGCTCCACCGCTCTCTCAACCTTCATATGGCAGAGACAAGCATCGAAACAGCCATTCACGATACCCTCGACGAGAATTTCGGAGAGGCTCGGATCGCGGTCGGCTCGGCGAAAAAATACCTCCAGCACTCAGAAGGCAAAGAGGTCTCAGCTGGCGAGATCTCCGTTCTGAGCGGGGAGCTCGACCGGGCTGCCCACAGCCTGGAAGCCCTCGATCGTTCCGCCATCAAGAGCCTTTCGGCCGTCGAGCAGCGCATCCGCGATCTGATCGCAAAGAACGCCCGATAGGAAAAACCTATTTGCCGGATTTGAGACGCTTGAAGAACCCCTGATAGGGAATCTCCGGGCTGTTCATAACGACAATCTGAACGAGCTCCCACCCTTCGAGACCCAGGAAGTTCAGCTGGTTTTCGACCTGTTCCCGACTGACCGGGACAACCCTGTACTCCCAGATCATGGCCACGGACTACCCTTCCTTGGCAGGAGCTCCGGCCGAGGGACCTGCCTGGCGCTTTTTCTTGCCTGCGGTGCGGCGAACGATCTTCTTGAGCCGGCGAAGCTCGGGGTCGGCCTTCCGGCCTTCGGCGGGGACCTCGCTCTTGCGCTTCTTAAGCAGTTCCTTTGTTACCGACATTCTTTTTTCGAGTTTTTCTGAGATTGCCTTAGTCATTGTTCCTCCCTTTAAACGGGTTGTGTGTTGTTCACGCAATCAGCGCGAATCGGCCTCCACTACGAAGGCGTGTCCCAGTTCGCTCTTGACCCGGCGGGCAAACTTCCTGGCCTGCTCGGGATTGCGAAAGTGTCCGATAAAGACCCGATAGACCCGACGGCTCCCCACATTCCCCCTCCCGACGACCGGGTCGGGGTACCGGGCAAGGCTCTGTGCATAGCGGGTCGCCTGGTCATAGGCGGAAAACGAGGCAACCTGGACGACATAGGTCGCAGGAGAGATTTTTTTCCCTCCGGGGACGCCCAGAACCGTTATCTTGACGAGCCCCGTCCCGGGACCGATAATCCCGATGCGGTTGGCCGCCTCCCAGGAAAGATCGATGATTCGTCCGGAGACAAAAGGACCACGATCGTTGACCGTGACATCGACCGAGCGGTCGTTGGCCAAATTCGTGACGCGAACCTCTGTTCCCAGGGGAAGGGTCCGGTGAGCTGCCGTCAGGTCATGCTTATGGAAGATAGCGCCGCTGGCCGTTTTCTTTCCGTAAAAGGTCGGACCATACCAGGAGGCCCGGCCAACCTGAGTCAAGCCCGGCTCCCCGGGAAGAACAGCCGTGTCCTGGTATCCAAATCGAGCAATACTGGCGGAATCTCCTCCCGCATGTCCCCAGGAAATGGGCTTCCCGATCTCCGAGGCACAGGAGGCCAAAAGACAGAGCATCCCGATGGCTGTCATTCGTCGGACCTGACACATCCTTTGGATTCCCTCCATTGTCGACTCTACGTCCCGAGTCATTTTTCCCCCCTCCGGTCGATCCCCGAACCCCCCGGAAATCCACCCAGACATCCAGGATCCCCACCAGGGCAAAGATCGCCAGAAAGAGCGGTTGAAGCAGAATAAAAAATCCGGCGACAAACCAGAACCAGAGACCGAAGCCCCTTTTTCTGATGTAGTTTACCAAAATGGCGACTCCCTGTCCCGAGTAGAGGGTCCCCAGAAGCATCAGGAGATTTGTGCCGAATATCCGCACGTCGAGGGAGGGGACCAGTAGCAGGGCCAGGGAGGCAATGAAGCCAAAGACCAGAGGATCCGGAAGGAGAAAGGTCTCCGGCCCCGTCCCCCGGACCACTTCCCCGGTCTTCTCCCGCAGCGCCGTCGTCGTTCCCCAAAGGACCATGGCGGTCAAAAGCCCGAGGCTTGCAAAAAGTCCGGGGATCAAGGCGAGGAATGTCTTGTATATCATCGGCTCAAGGGCAAGTAGCCGGGTCTTGTCGTCGGGAGTCAAGGTCGACTGGGCATTCTGGATGGCCGTATTCATCACGAGAAGAACCGCCTGGTGCACGGCCTTTGAAACAGCGGTCCATAGCTCGCCGCTCGTCCTCTCATAAAGTAAAAATCCGACCCCCCCGAGAAAAACAAGGATCTGGGTCGCGGCAAGGAGAATGATCCAGAGAGACTTGGTCCCCCGCTGGAGAGCTGCGGCGACAACAAGAGCAGGAAGGCCGCAAAGCCCAACGTAGAGAAGGACGGAAAGCCCAGGCATGGGGTTCTTGAGGAGGGATGCCAGGAGAAAGACCAGTCCGCCAGATGTCACCATGGCGCCCGTTCCCAGAAGAAGCGCCGGATAGCGGAGCTGAGCCAGCACGACCGGAACCCCTGCAAACATTGCCACAAAAATCCCCATCCGCGGAAAGGTCAGAAGGGAGAGAAACAAAGCCGATGAGAAGGAGACCGCCGACAAAAATGGCGCAGCGGGAAAGGGCATGTTCAGATCAGTTTTCCTCGGCAAATGCGAGGAATGCCACATTTCTCGACTGTTTGATCGCCTTGGAGACCGCCCTCTGGTGATGGGAGCAGGTTCCGGTAAGACGGCGGGGAAGAATCTTTCCGCGCTCGGTCAAATAGGAGTGAAGGGTGGTCTGATCCTTGTAATCGATTGCCAGGGTCTCGGTGCAAAAACGGCATACTTTTTTTCTCTGAAACGAACGGGCCTGACCTGCCATTGGAAACTGTCCTTTCCTCTATATCCGGGTGCACCGGAAAAGGTGAGGAGTGTCATTGACACTCCAATGATTTTAGAACGGGATATCCGATTCCGGCCCCTGAAATCCTGACCCGGATCCAGGATCGGGGTAGGAGTCCTGCGAACGTCCTCCCTGGTCTGACTGTCCCCCACCGGACCGCTTTGGCGGACCAACGAAGGTCAAGGTTTGTACGATCACCTCGACCTTTGAGCGCTTCTGCCCTTCCTGCTCCCATCGGTTCTGCTGGAGGCGTCCCTCAATGAGGATGGGCATTCCCTTGGAAAGGTAGTCACGAACGAAGTCAGCCTGCTTGCCGAAGGTCACGCAATCGATGTAGCTGACATCGTCCTTCTCGTCTCCCGCCTTGCCGCGGTTGTTGTTGATGGCCAGGCTGAAGGATCCGACAGGCATTCCCCCTCCCGTCACCCGGATTTCGGGATCACGAGTCAGATTCCCCATCAGGACAACCTTGTTGAAGCTGCTCAAATGGCCTCTCCTTCAGGTGCTCCCGCAAACGCCGCACCCGCTTCGGTGTTCTGTGCCCCCGACTCCGAGGAGGATTCCAAAGTCGGAACGACAAGGAACTTTTTCCGGAGGATCATGCTCTTGATGACACGCTCGTCCAGCCGGGCCACACGCTCGATCTCGAGCTGGTCGGAGGGACTCTTGAACTCGGCATACAGTATAACATAATCGGCCTTCTTCTCCTTGCGCAACTCGTAGGCGAGTCTCTTCTTGCCCAGACGCTGGGTCGCATGAAGGCGTCCGCCTTTTTCTTCGACAATTTTCTCATAGCGAGAGACGACTGCCTGGGCTTCCTCGTCGGACAGCGTCGGCTTCAGAAGAAGAACACATTCGTAGAAGTACATGGATCAAACCTCCCTTGGTTTTTCCTGGAATCTCTCCAGGGCATTTCAGATTGTATCTAGACGTGAAAGCGGAAATAGACGACGTCACCGTCTTGAACGACATACTCTTTGCCCTCGAGGCGAAGGAGCCCCTTCTCCTTGACCGCCTTTTCCGAGCCCAGCCTGTCGAGATCCTCGTATCGCATGACCTCGGCCCTGATGAATCCCCGCTCGATGTCGGAGTGGATCTCTGCCGCCGCCTTGGGTGCGGTTGTTCCCTGGGGAACGGTCCAGGCGCGAACCTCGACCTCTCCCGCCGTCAGAAAGGTCACAAGCCCCAGAGAGCGGTAACCTTCCGTCACCAGACGATCAAGCCCCGAACGGTCGAGCCCCAGCTCCCGGAGAAAGGCGGCGCGCTCCTCTTCGGGAAGCTCCGCGATCTCCGCCTCCCATTTGGCACAGATCGGAATCAGGACCCCGCCCCTCTTCCCGATCGCCTCCTCAAGCTTTTTCACCCGCTCCGAGGGAGCGCGAACCTCCGTCTCCGCCACGTTGGCCACATAAAGGGCGGGCTTGTCGGTCAGGAGCCCGAGCCCCTTGCGAAAGCTCTCCGCCAGCGGGTCGGTGGCAACTCCAGAAGCCGGCCTTCCCTCTTCCAGTGCGGAAAGGATAGCCGTAAATGCGGGCTTCTGGACCTCTTGCTCCTTTGTGGCCGACTTCCACTGCTTCTCGAGCTTGGGGAGCCGGGCCGACAAGGAGGAGAGGTCGGAGAGCAAGAGCTCGGTCTCGATGACCTCGAGGTCGGAGAGAGGATTCACCTCCCCGTGCACATGGGTGATATCTCCATCCTCGAATCCCCTGAGAACGTGCACGACGAGATCGACCGAACGAATGTGCCCCAGGAACTGGTTGCCCAGCCCTTCACCCTCGCTTGCCCCCTTCACAAGTCCAGCGATATCCACGAACTCGACGGTCGTGGGAACGGTCTTGCGGGTTTGATACATCGCCGAAAGACGTCCGAGCCGATGATCCGGGACAGGAACGATCCCGGAATGGGGATCGATGGTGCAGAAGGGGTAGTTCGCCACGGGAACGGCCGAAGCCGTCAACGCATTAAAAAGAGTGGACTTCCCCACATTGGGAAGACCGACAATACCACAGGACAACCCCACACCATCACCCCTTGACCTTCGACGATCGCGACTGAATCCACCGTTCCACCAGAAGGCCTCCGTTCTCGAGAAGCTCCGGAAGACGGAGCCGCTCCTCCCTGGTGAAGGGCGAAAGAACATACTGACTGATGTCGGCTCCCGGATAGAGGGGCCGACCGATACCAAACTTGACCCGGGCGATCGACTCCGATCCCGCGGCGGAAATAATCGAACGAAGCCCCCGCTGCCCCCCGCTTCCGCCCTTTTCCCGGAAACGGACCATCCCGAAGGGCGTGTCGAGATCGTCGTGAAGCAGGAGCCATTCCGATGGGCTTTCGACTCCGTGCAGCCTGAGCCAGGGAACAACCCGGCCGCTCAGATTCATGAAGGTCTCAGGAAAGACGAGAAAGACTCTCTCCCCCAGCCAGTGGCCTTCACCGAAACGAATCTCCCCCTGCATTCTCCCCAGGGAGATCCCGGCAAGGGATGCGACATGGTCGAGAAGGATCTTTCCCGCATTGTGGCGGCTCCCCTCATAGTCGCTCCCCGGGTTTCCCAGGCCAATCACAGCCAGGGACACACGTGCCTCCCGGCTAGGCTTCGGCCTTTGGCGGAATCACATGGAGAATGACCAAGCCGGGATCGTCGAGGACTGTGACTCCGGCCGGAAGGACCAGCTCACGGACATGCAACGTCTGGTTGATGTCGAGAGCCGAGCCATCGACCGTGATGTGATCCGGCATCTGGAAGGAGAGGCATTCCACATGGAGCTCGCGGTGGACGATATCGAGGATGCCGCCCTTTTTGACCCCTTCGGGGGCCGTTCCGATAACCTCGACCGGCACCTTGTTCCGGATCTTTGCCTTTTCGGAAACCTCAAGAAAGTCGACATGGAGGATTGTCCCAGTGATGGGGTCCCGCTGGATGTCGCGGACAAGGGTCAATGCCGTCCGATTCTTCTCCCCCCCCGTAATCTCGAGGTCGAAGAGACCGTTTCTTCCCGCATGGCCCTGCATCGCCTTTTCCACATCCTTGAGGAGGGCTGAAAGGGACTCTGCATTCCCGGAGCCGTATACCACCGCCGGGATCTGACCGGCACGCCTGAGAGTCCTGGCCACGCCCTTCCCTGTAGACTCCCGAACCGAAACCTTGAGCTTGCTATGTTCCACACGTTCCTCCTTGCATTGACTGTTCGAGACGACACGGCCCGTCAACGGACGGGCCCTCATTTAAATAAACAGGGAACTGACCGATTCGTCGTCATGGATTCTCCGGATCGCCTCGCCCAGGAGAGGCGCAATGGAGTGGACCCGGATCTTCCGACACTGTTCATCCTTTCCCATTATGGGAATGGAGTTTGTAACAATGACCTCGTCGATGACGGAGGCGTTGAGACGCTCGAGCGCCTTTCCCGAAAGGATCGGATGGGTCGCCACCGCGACAACCCTTTTGGCCCCGGCATCAATCGCCGCCTGGGCACCCTGGGTGATCGTGCCCGCCGTATCGATCATGTCGTCGAGGATGAGCGCCGTCCTCCCGGCAACATCACCGATGATGTTCATGACCTGCGACTGGTTGGGACCTTCCCGCCGCTTGTCGATGATGGCAAGGGGCGCCTGGAGCCTCTTGGCGAAGACCCGGGAGCGCTCGACCCCACCGGCATCGGGGGAGAGGATGACGATCGTTTCCTGGCTCGCGATCCTTCGAAGGGGCTCGATCAGCACCGGAGTCCCGTGGAGATGGTCCACTGGAATATTGAAGAAGCCCTGAAGCTGGCCCGTATGAAGGTCGAGTGTCAGGATGCGCGAAGCCCCAGCGGTCGTGATCAGGTCCGCCACAAGCTTTGCCGTGATGGGAACACGAGGCTGATCCTTCCTGTCCTGTCGGGCATAGGCATAGTAGGGAAGGACCGCCGTGATCCTCTGGGCCGATGCCCGCTTAACGGCATCGATCATGACCAGGAGCTCCATCAAATGATTATTGACGGGGTGGGACAGCGACTGGATCAAAAAAACATCATTTCCCCGGACATTTTCATCGATCCTGACACGAATTTCCCCATCGGAAAAAGAGGAAACTGTCGATGTACACAAGGAGAAGCCGAGGTATTCCACGATCTCCTGTGCCAGTGCAATATTGGCGTTTCCCGAAAAAACTTTAATCTCTCTCACAACGGTATCCTGTTCTCCCGGTAACCGGCCAAGCCGACCCCACAATCAAAAACGGTAAGAAGAAAATATGGTTGGGGCGCCAGGATTCGAACCTGGGAATGCGAGATCCAAAATCTCGTGACTTGCCGCTTGTCGACGCCCCAGTCAGGCGAAATGACAAAAACTCCCGATTCCCGGAAAGGCTAAAAGGAGACGGGCGGATCCTCAAGGAAGGCATAGATACCGGACCATCCACCGAGGTCTGAAACAATCCTGCCGGAAAGAGACTGCCCTTCCTCCCGGCTGTCACAGCGCGCAAAGACGGTTGGACCAGATCCTGTCATCCGCACGTTCCCCGGCCGATACCGCTCAAGAAATTCTATGCCTTTAGATATTTGCGGGCAAATAGAAAGAGCCGGGGCCTCGAGACTGTTAAGAAGTTTTCCGGACTTCAAAAGACTACCAATTTTAATAGAACGGTCCTCTTCTGTCAATTCGCAGGGTCCCTGCACCGGAAAGCTCCCCGGGTCCAGCGCCTTGTAGACGGCTGCCGTTGGCAGGGGAACCCCGGGGTTCCAGAGCAGAATCGTTCCCGGAGAAGGAGGAGGAAGAGCCACAAGCCGCTCCCCCCGGCCGACACCCATCGCTCTTGGCCCTCCAAGAAAGAAGGGCACGTCGGACCCCAGATCCCGGCAGATGGACTCCAGCTCTTCCCGTATCAGGGGACCTCCAAGAAGGCGATTGCCTCCCCAGAGAACGATGGCCGCGTTGGACGACCCTCCCCCCAACCCGGCTCCGACAGGAATATGCTTCTCGAGGTCGACGGCAAATCCTCCCGAAATCGTCTCCCCTTTCTCCATCGCCTTTTTCAAGAGCGCCTCAAGTGCCAGGACCACGAGGTTTTTTCGGGGGTCCCCATCGACAGGACGGCCGGAAAGGGAGATGTGGACGCCCTCGGCCCTCGTCCGTTCAAGCTTCAGGTTGTCGTAGAGGTCAATCATCGCCATCTCTGTCAAAAGCTCGTGGTAGCCGTCTGTCCGGCGGCACAAGATGAGAAGGGAGAGGTTGATCTTGGCCGGACTTCTCAAATATAGCGTTTTTGACATCACCTCCCCTTTTCCCTTTTCGAGTGAAGCGAGGGAAAGGTCTCCCCCAGCCACTGGCAAAACTCTCGTGCCGTCGAGGGCACAGCAACCGCCTCCCGATCGGTTTCCGCCGCAATATCCCCGATAGACCCGTCATCGACAAGGACCTCCGTCCCCTCCCGAAGGACCACGTCCGGGACAAGAAGAAGGGCGTCTGAGGGAAGCTCCGCCTTTTTTACCGCCCGGGAAATGTCTCCAGCCCCGAGAAGTCCCGCCACAGTGACAGACTCGCCCATCGCGAAATTTTCGACTCCCACCACCCGGACGCTTCCTTCCCGGACCTCCGATCCTTTTTCCCAGAGAGTCACAAGCTCGGACAGGGTGGAGCGAAAACCCATCCCGGTGACCAGTGCGAGGGGGCGGGGAAGAGATCCCGAGAGGCGACGGATCCCGCCCTTCCACTGCTTCCGGAAGAGGGGAACCAGACCGACGCCGTTTCCCAACTGGGGAAGATCCCCGTACCGGGATAGGGAAGGAAAAGGTGTCTGTGCAATGATATACCACTCGTCTGAGGGGTAGATAAAAGGATCTCCCCACTTCTCCATGCCAACTTTCTGGAGTCCAACGATCTCTCGGATCATCCTTCCCGCAAACGCGCCATCAATAGGGGCAATGGGGGGCAGTCCTTCCCGGTGGGCGGTCAGGCCCACGGGAACCACCGCAAGAGAGGCCACGCGCGGGTAAAGGGCCGACAGATCCTCCCACGTCCTCCGTAATGCCTCCCCATCGTTCACCCCCGGCATGAGAACGATCTGGGTATGGAGGGTGATGCCTCCCTCGCAAAGTCTTCTCAGAAGGGGAATGACATCCGGCGCCCTGTCATTTTTGAGAATCACCCGGCGAAGAGCGGGGTCGGTGGCATGGACAGAGATATAAAGCGGGGAGAGGCGTTGTTCGAGGATCCGCAGGTAGTCTTTTTCGGTGAGGTTGGTGAGAGTTATGAAGTTCCCGTAGAGGAAACTGTACCGGTAGTCTTCGTCCCGGATATAGAGGGTCTTCCGGGCGCCTGAGGGCATCTGGTCGACAAAGCAGAAGGAGCAATCGTTCGGACAGCGCCGAATGGGCGGGGGATCGACCACGATCCCGAGGGAGTGGTCGGGATCCTTCCGGATACGAAGAGAGCGGCTTTCGGTCCCTCTCCTGTATCGGAGGCGGATCAGGGACTCAGCCTGAAAAAATTCAAGGTCGATGAGATCCCTGAGGGCGTTCCCGTTGATGTTCAGGACGCTGTCGTCAGGACGAAGACCGGCCTCCCATGCAGGACTCCCGTCTAGGACCTCCCGGACCCTAAGCCCCCGCGATTCCGGGCTGTCGAGACCCTCTCCGGTCCCATCAATCGATTCGGCCGATTCCATTCTTGCCCTTCTGGACCCATGTCAGGCCCCTGTGGATGTAGTACCCCCCGGAAATCACCGACATGACGACCGCCCCCGTCTCAAGAAAGCGAAGAGCTCCGGGAAGAGGCATCCCGACAAGGGCCAGCGCCGCCGTTCCAAGATAGAAGACCTGGAAGCCGGTCGTCAGCTTCCCCAGAACATGCGGCTGGACGGGAATGGGACAGTCGATCAGCTTGAGAAGAAGCACTCCGGAGATCAAGACGGCATCCCGCGCCACGAAAAGGATCACGACCCAGCGGGGAATAATCCCATAGATTCCCAGCGCCAGGGCCGACGAGGAGAGAAAGACCTTGTCGGCCACCGGATCGAGAATGATCCCCAGGTCGCTCCGCTGGTTGAGAATCCGGGCAAAAAATCCGTCAAGCCCATCGGTCAGCCCCCCCACGAAAAAGACCCAGAAGGCCCAGACCATGTTGCCATAGGCGACAAGGCCGAAGAAGACCGGGGCAAGAAGTATTCTGAGAACTGAAAGGACATTGGGAATCGTCAAATTGGGATCAGTACCCCTTCTGCTCGAGAAATGTCACCTGACTGCGAATCCAGGCCGACCCGTAGCCGCCTTCTATAGCCTGTCGACCGGCATGCACCTCTCCGATAGGATTCCCCATGGCCCCGAGCGCCGTCATCCAGTCCCGGTATATCTCCACCGAGCGGACTCCCCGGGCCACAAAAAGGCGGGCCACCTTCTCCGCCCTCCCCCACTCGCCCTTCTGAAGCTCGCGCTCGATGACGGCATGCGCCAGGACAAGCGAAGGATGGGGCCCTTCCATCCAATTCCGGTCGATCTCCTTCCGAAACCACAGGTCAGCCTCGTCACCCCGACCCAGACCGACAAGAGCGGCATAGGTCTCCCGGACAAAGGGCGGATGGCCCGGGAGAGGGGGATTCCTGCGCTTGTAGAGTCGGATGGTTGCAAGAGCCTTCGCATAGCGCTTATCCCGGAGATCCTGGTGGACAAGTCCCCGCCAGAACTCTCTGTCGTTCGGAAACAGCGAGATTCCCTCGAAGAGAAGGTTCCGCTCCCTTCCCGGATCGCGCGCATCCCTCTCATCCCGAATCATCCGGAGAAAAAGGCCGGCGGATATCCTCCTAAGCGCAATGGCTCTCTCCCCCACACTCATGGCCATCCTGGGTTTGCCAGCGCTCATTTCGAGGCGGTACAATGAGAAATAGAAAGAGTCGGGTTCCACCCGACCGGCATTAAAAGCCTCTTCGCCTTTTCTGAGAGCCAGGTCGGTCTTTCCCCGGGCCAGAAGATCGGCGATCTCGTCGGGGAGCTCCTTGCGAATCTTTCCTTTTGGGCGGGGTGCCATCCGAACCATCATCAGGGAGATCGCCCGATCGATTTGGGGCTCAAGGGCAAGAGGCACTCCCCGATCAAGAGGAAATCTCACCGAAACAGTCGTCTTCGGAAAAAGAGGCGAGACAGACCAGCGGGTCAAGACGAGAAGTCCACCGGGATGATCCCTGTCGTCGTCCTTCCTGACGCGGGCCTCAAGGATAAATCCGCTCTTCCATGCGGCAGCCGCCCGGGCATAGCAGGGGAAGCTCTGGCAGATCTCCGTTACTTGGTTCCCCTGATACTTCCGGAGACGCTTTTCCAGGGCTTCGCCGAAGAGAACACGGCCTCCGTCGCGCCGGGCGTTGAAGAGATCCCCCAGATAGAGCGTCAGCGCATCACGATCCGGGATAAGCCCGTCCGGATCCGCGACCGGAACCAGAAGGCCCCTCTCCGCGCGATGGGGATGAAGGGCCCCTGACCCGGCACAGCCCGAAAGAAAAATAAGGGTGAGGGCCCCTCCGACGATAAGACTTCCAAGGGAAGCTCCTTCAGGGACGCGGCCCCCGAGAAAACCGGTTCGACTGGACCAAGACAACATCGATCCAATTTTGCCCGACATAAAAGGAAGGACGCACCTCTTGAAATTCAAGATCAACTACACCCTCGCACTGATCGCACTGATCCTCATCATCATTGTCGTATCCATCGGAAATCGCATCGCCACAAGCATGTACTACCTCAAGGGGTTCCACCTCATCGATACCGACTACCAGGTCACCCCTGGAACACAGACGATCGACGGCGTCACATTCACCCTGTCGTACATCCCCAAAAACTCTCCCTACTACAACTCTCTCGTAGCCGCAGAGTTCAACGCCTTCCTCGTCACGATCAGGAACGGAGGAGCAGACTACATCGACTTTGAGCCGATGAATTTTTTTCTGGAAAGGGGATCCAAAAAGATCGACCGGGCCATGAATGTCGACGAGGTTCAGGAGGGTCTCTCCAACGGCTTTATGGGATCGGCAAAACCCATTAGGATCGCACGAAAGCTCGTCGGAATGACCTATATCCCATCGGCCCGGGTCTTTCCGGGATATGAAAGGAGAGGCATTCTAGTCTTTCCAAGATTCATCAACAGCCCCGAACACTTTACCGTCAGGTTTGCCCACATGAGCCGGAAGACCGGCGACTTTCCCGATGTTCTCTTCAAGTTCGAAAAGGTCAAGGGGCAGCCGCCGGTCCCGGTTCCGCAAGCTTCAGGTGCCCGCTAGGCAATCCCCCGTCAGGCGGAGAGCGTTCCCGGATCTTCCCCGGGGACAGGAGCGTCTTTTTTCTTTTCCCCCCAGATCAGCGTGGGAGTCTCCTTCTCCGTGATCGCCCCCTCGGTGACGACGACCTCCGAGAGATTCGACAGCGAGGGAATGTCGTACATCAGGTCGAGCATGACCTCTTCGAGGATCGCCCGCAAGCCACGGGCTCCGGTCTTTTGCGTATAGGCCTTGTGTGCCACCGCGCGCAGAGCCTCTTCGGTAAAACGAAGCTTCACCTTCTCAAGAGCAAAGAGCTTTTCGAACTGCTTGACCAGGGCATTCTTCGGCTGGGTCAATATCTGGAGGAAGGCCGCCTCGTCGAGATCCTCGAGGATCGCCATGACGGGGAAGCGGCCGATAAATTCCGGGATGATCCCGTACTTGAGAAGGTCGTCAGGACGTGCCTCCATAAACAACTTCCCGGAGAGGACGCGGTCCTGTGCCGGCTTCGCCTCTGCCCCGAATCCCATCGTCTTGCGTGCCAGCCTCTGCGAGATGATCGCATCAAGCCCGACGAACGCGCCGCCGCAAATAAAGAGAATATTCGTGGTGTCGACCTGGATGAACTCCTGATGGGGATGCTTTCGCCCCCCCTGGGGAGGAACATTGGCGACCGTCCCCTCGACAAGCTTCAAAAGGGCCTGCTGGACCCCCTCCCCCGAGACATCCCGGGTGATCGAGGGATTCTCCGACTTCCGGCTGATCTTGTCGATCTCGTCGATATAGATAATCCCCCACTCCGCCTTCTCCACATCATAGTCGGCAGCCTGCAGGAGCTTGAGAATGATGTTCTCCACATCCTCTCCCACATAGCCGGCTTCCGTCAGGGTCGTAGCGTCTGCAATGGCAAAGGGAACGTCGAGGATACGGGCAAGCGTCTGCGCCAGAAGGGTCTTCCCTGTTCCCGTGGGTCCGAGCATGATGATATTGCCCTTCTGAAGCTCGACATCCTCGGAGATCTTGTTCGCCCGCGCCCGCTTGTAATGGTTGTAGACCGCGACGGAGAGGATCTTCTTCGCCTTGTCCTGTCCGATAATGTACTGATCAAGTGCCCGCTTGATCTCGACAGGCTTCATAAGATTGGGTGCCGCGACCTTTTCCGGTTCGGCCTCCCATGCCTCAGCAATGATGGCCGCGCATTGATCGATACACTCGTCGCAAATATAGACACCGGGCCCCGACACCAGCCGCCTCACATCCTCCCGCCGCTTGCCGCAGAATGAGCAGGCTATCCCCGAGTCGCCGGTTCCGTTTTTATCTTTTCGATCCTTCGCCATATCCCCCCCCGATTCTCTTGCCTTTGGCCTTTAATTCCTACTTTGATGCCTTGTCGACATCGATCCTGTGAGACGTGATGACCGCATCGATCAGACCATAATCCTTGGCCTCCGAAGCGGACATGAAATAGTCGCGATCCGTATCCTGTGCCACCTTTTCGACGGGCTGACCGCAATGGTCCGCCATCATCCGGTTCAAATCAGCCTTGAGCTTCAGGATCTCCCGGGCATGGATTTCGATATCGGTCGCCTGCCCCTGGAATCCCCCCATCGGCTGGTGAATCATGATCCTGGCATTGGGAAGGGCGGTACGCTTTCCCTTGGCCCCGGCCGAAAGAAGAAAGGCCCCCATGCTCGCGGCCTGCCCGATACAGATCGTCGCCACATCAGGCTTTATAAACTTGATCGTATCATAGATCGCAAGCCCCGCAGTGACGATTCCCCCCGGAGAGTTGATATAGAGATTGATATCCTTCGTCGAATCTTCCGACTCGAGAAAGAGCATCTGGGCAATGACGAGATTGGCCACATTGTCGTCGATCGGCGTTCCAAGGATGATAATCCTGTCGCGGAGAAGGCGCGAGTAGATATCGTAGGCCCGTTCTCCCCTGTTTGTCTGTTCCACAACCATTGGTATAAGCATCGAAAACACTCTCCCCGGCTAATGTGTAAGGGGAGACCCGCAGGGCCTCCCAGGATATCAAAGGGGCTCTAGTGGCTATGGCCCTTGTGATCATGGTCGTGGTCATGGTCATGACCGGCCTGCTCTTCAGGAGAAGGCAGAACTCCGAAAAAGTTCCATCCCAGAGTCTCCAGAAGGCCCTTGGCCCCGAAGATGTCTTCCCAGCCGGAAAAGGTCGATTTTCTGAGGAGATACTCCTCGGTCAGCCGGCGGCGGGCCGAAATCATGGCCTGTTCGATATATTCGTTCCGCTTGGCATCGTCTTTGCCGGGGCTCCCCGCACGCTGCACAAGGGAGAAAAACTCCTGTTCGACCCTCTGAATACCGGGACTGACCGGAATCTTTTCCGACAGGGAATCGAGAATGAACCACCAGATCGTATCCCGCTTGACCCTCTCCCTGTCGATCTCCGTTTCCGGGATTCCCCCACGCTTCATCCGATCGATCTCGAGATCGATCCGCCCCTCGGGAACCGGGATCGCGTTCCGGGAAAGAACCTCAACGACAAGCTCTTCCATCTTCCGGTGCAGAACCTCGGTGACCTTCTGCTCCAGAACCCGCTTCTCCACGAGACTCTCCAGGGTCTCCCCGGCTGCCGGCTCTTTCCCGCCAAGCATGGTAGACAGAAGCTCTTCGCGAGTCAGTGGTTTCATGCGGCGGACAGAATGGATACCGATCGTGGCTTCCAGCGTCTCGGTACGCCCCGGCGACCCTTTTTTCTCTCCGGGGATATTGAAGGGAATCTTCCCGGAAAAGGATTCGCCCGCCTTCTTGCCGATGAGTGAACGGGTCAGGATTTCCGGAACGCCTGGATCCCCCACGGTGATGGTCTGGCGACCGTCCCGGGAAAGTCCGGTGGCCGGATCGATGAAGGAGAAGGTAAAGTCAACCACATCGGACTCTTCTGCTGCCGTATCCGGAGGAAGATCGGTCACGAACTGGGTCGCCCCCCGCCTTGAGAGAAGATCGATCGCCTTCTCAATCTCGTCCTTGGGGACAGAGGGAAGGCTTTCGGGAGAGAGGGCGATCTTCTCGTAGACGAACCCCTGGGGAAGCGAAAAAACCTCAAGTATTCCCGAGAGAGAAAGGCCGGTCTTCTCGTGTTCCGGAGTCAGGGAAAACTCTTCCGGGTCAAGAAAGACAACCACTTCATCGGACTTTTTCACCAGAGTCTCGATGATCTCGGTATGGATGTTTCGGGTGACATCTTCATGGACGGAAGCCATGAGCGGGGGGCGGCTCCGGGCATAGGAGGCGGGAACGTGACCGGTCCTGTACCCAGGAACCTTCACATCCTTCAGGGCCTCACGAACCATCCGATCAACCCTCGTCCGGACCTCATCACCGGTATAGATCACCTGAAACTTCCTCTTTGCTCCCTCATCCGGCTCGATCTTCAAATCCATCGGACACGCTTCCTTCCTCAAACATTGTTGGCATTATTGGACAAGGCGGTTCCCGCCGGACAAGCCACACGCCCCGTCCGACAACAAAATCTTCTCCAAAAGATCATCTTTTTATTCTAGCAGAAACGAAGGCTCCGAAAAAACCCGCCCGTTCCCGAAAAGTTGTCGATATTGACCTTTCCGGAAGGAAACGTATAAAGTTTTCCGGGGAAGATGCCCCCCACCACCCTCCTCCATCACAGATCCCTTGGGAGAACCACATTGCCAATAGAAGATGTCGAGACACTTGTCGTCGGAGGAGGCATATCCGGCCTTGCCTGTGCCGCCCACCTGAAGAAAAATGGCCGCACAGTCAGACTTGTGGAGAGAGATGACCATCTCGGAGGAGTGATCCGGTCCCTTTCGGACAGCGGCTACCAGATCGAAACCGGACCGAACAGCCTCCTGGTTCGCGCCGGGGAGCCGCTTCTCGAAGCCCTCTCCCTCATGGGTCTCGACAAAAAGGTTCAACAAGCCGGCACTACCGGAAAAAAACGGTACATCCTGAAAAACGGCCGCCCCTTAGCTCTTCCCATGAGCCTCTCCGAAGGCCTCACCTCGCCCTTTCTCTCCCTCGCTGGAAAGCTCCGGCTCCTGAAGGAGCCCTTCATCCCCCAAAGGGATCCCGCCCAATCTCATGACGAGACCGTGGCCGACTTTGTCCGGCGCCGACTGGGAGACGAGTTTCTCGAGGCGCTGATCGATCCGTTCGTCAAGGGCGTCTTCGCCTCCGACCCCCGGATCCTTTCCATGGCCGACACATTCCCCCGCCTTGTGGCCCTGGAGGAGCGCTACGGCTCTCTCGTGAAGGGGGGGCTGGCGCTCGCCACAGAAAAAAAGGGGCCATCGCCTCCCCTCACCCGGGAGATCCTCTCCTTTGAAGGTGGCATGGGAGCCCTTCCTCTTGCGCTGGCCGCCGATCTCGGCAGCGATGCCGGATCGAACGCCGAGGTCATCGGGTGCTCCCGATCCGAGCAGGGGTTCAGGACAGCCCTTCTCTTCGAGGAGGAGACCTACTACATCCGGTCAAAACACCTTGTTTTTGCGGTCTCGGCTCCGCAGGCCGCAGAGCTCCTTCTGCCCCTGGCCCCCGAATCCGCCTCGCTCCTCGCCGGGATCCCTTACGCCCCCGTTGCGGTGGTCTACCTGGGATACCCGAGGGAGCGCATCGCACATCCACTCGATGGCTTCGGCCTTCTCGTCCCTTCCCGGGAGCGCCGGAAGATCCTCGGAGTCCTCTTCTCCTCCTCCCTCTTTCCAGGAAGAGCGCCGGAAGGCCATGTCCTTTTGACCGTCTTTGCGGGGGGGATGAGCCAGCCGAAGATCGCCACATCCTTCGACGAGGAGCTCCTCCCCCTTGTGACGGGGGAGGTCGAATCGATGCTAAAAGCCTCCGGTCGTCCTTCCTACGTCCGCATCCAGCGATGGGGAGGCGCCATTCCCCAAGCCACTCCTGGCCACGGTCAAAAAATCGGAACGATTCTGGCTGCCCTTCCCACCGGACTGCATCTGGCCGGATCCTATCTCGCCGGAGTCTCGGTCTCCCAGAGCTTCACATCCGGAATCCGCGCCGCGGAGAAAATCCTGGCGACCCCTCCGGACTGATCCCGCATCCCCCGGTGCCGCCTGTCAGCAGGGAATTCCCTGCACGGAATGAAATTTCCCGGTCTCGAGACAGTAGGCGGACAGCCGTCCCGTGCGGTAGGCTCCCGTGTCCACCATGATGATCCCCTCCCGATAGACCTTCGCCCTCCGGACAATGGTATGTCCCGAAACCACAATACGCCCGTCCCAGGAGGGAAGGATGTTCGGTGGACGAAGGTCGAGGCATTCATGAAGGGTGCCCGGGGAGGAAAGGCGGGTCTCGCAGAGAAGGATATCGCCCTGGCGTGTTCCGGGAACGGCCGGAAGTCCGCCGTGGACGACAATATGATTCGTATCGGACCAGACAAGGGGCCAGGAACTGAGCCACGACTCGAAGGCCCGGGCCCGGGTATGGCCGAGACGTCCGAAAAATTCGAGCGTTTTGGTTCCGCCAAACTCGGGATCTTCGTAAAAGGGAACACTGTCACCGTCCCGGAGACGAAGAAAGGAGGCCTCGTGGTTTCCCCGGACCGAGAGGAACCACCCCTCCTTCGAGCCTTCGTAGAGACGTGTCAGGAGATCCCCGATCCCCGCCCCCCGATCGAGCACATCCCCCGTGGCAATGATGCGATCCACCGTCCGGTCGAAGCGGATCTTTTCAAGGAGCCGCTCGAAGAGGGGAGCCTGCCCGTGAAGATCCCCCACCACATAGGTGGCCATTCGCGGGCTTCCTTCTGTCAGCCTGCCGGAAGGAGGCTTGAGAGAGAGCGTATGGTATTTTTGAGCGAGGAGGTCGCATCCCCGACGGCCGAGGGCTCAAACCCCGAGTGGACCATGCAATCACGACATTTGGGATTCTCCGAAGAAGGACCGTAAAGGCTCCAGTCCGTCTCCTCCATGAGTTCACGGTAGGTGGCGGCATATCCCTCGTTCAGAAGATAGCAGGGACGCTGCCAGCCCAGCACGGAGTAGTTCGGACTTCCCCAGGGGGTACAGTCGTAGTCCTTCTCCCCTTCGAGAAAGTCGAGGTAAAATGGGCTGTGGTTGAAGTTCCACCCCTTGCCCGCCCTGTCGGCCAGGATCGCCCGAAAAAGGTCCGTCGTCCGTTCCCGTCTCAGAAAATGATCCTGGTCCGGAGCCCAGGCATAGGAGTATCCGGGGGAGATCATCATCCCGTTGACCCCGAGATCTCTGGCAAAATCGAAGAAACGCCTGAGTTCCCGGGGATCTTCTCCTTCGAAGACCGTGGTATTTGTCGTCACCCGGAATCCCCGCGCCAGCGCCGTCTTGATCGCCCGAACCGCAATATCAAAGACGCCATCTCGACAGACGAGCCGGTCGTGGGTCTCCCGCAGACCATCGAGATGGACGCTGAAGGTCAGATAGGGCGAAGGGCTGATAGACTCGAGGGCGCGCTCGAGAAGCAGACCGTTCGTGCATAGGTAGACGAATTTCTTGCGGGCGATCATCCCAGAGACGATTTCTCCGATCTCGGGGTGAATAAGGGGTTCCCCCCCGGCGATCGTGACAACCGGAGCCCCGCACTCCGCAACAACGTTAAAGCATTGCTCAGGGGAAAGCCTTTTCTTCAGGATCTCTTCAGGGTACTGGATCTTGCCGCAACCGGCACATTCGAGATTGCACCGAAAGAGCGGCTCGAGCATCAGGACAAGCGGATAGCGCTTCTCCCCCGACCATTTTTTCTTCATGACATAGGAGCCAACCTTCAGGGCCTGCTGAATAGGAATGGACATAAGAAACAACCTTTCCCGGAGGCATGTGGAGACAGCCGTCCGATTTGACATATCCGAACAAAGCGAAATCATCGCCGCAATGTAGAGGGATGACAAAAAATCACCGACAATCTAAGATCATTATGAGATCATACGGAGGCGGTCGCTTTCCTGTCAAGGAACGCCCCCGCAGCAAATCCTCCAAAATACATCGATCAAAGTCAAAAGTGATATTCACCCGGGAGGGATAGGCTTATGCTTCTGGCAGGCGACATCGGGGGAACGAAGACCCTCCTGGGTCTCTTCTCTGCGGAGAGACCCACCGAGCCCCCGCTTTTTCTCCGCTCCTACCCTTCCCGGGAGCACACCTCCCTGGAATCTATCCTCTCCCTTTTCATGGAGGAGATTGCCCCCTTTCCCCCCCCCGGCTTCCGGATCGACTCCGCCGCCTTTGGCGTAGCAGGGCCGGTCATTAGCGGGCTCTGCCGGACGACAAACCTCCCCTGGGTCGTCGATACGAAATCGCTTGAGTCTCTGCTCTCACTTCCCAAAGGCGCTGTGGGCCTTGTGAACGACCTCGTCGCCATCGCCTGGGGCTCGACCGTCGCATCGCCGGAGACGCTCATGACCGTAAACGAAGGAATCCCTGACTCCGAGGGGACCCGGGTCGTTGTGGCACCGGGAACGGGGCTTGGAGAGGCGATCATCGGATTCTCCGGCGGAACGCCCATCGTCCTCGCGACCGAGGGAGGGCACGTGGATTGGGCCCCTCCCACGCCAGACGATGTTCCCCTCCTCGAATGGCTCTGGACAGCCTTTGGCCACGCCAGCCCCGAACGTCTCCTCTCGGGCCCCGGAATCGCCCTCCTGTATCGCTTTCATCTCCAGTCGATACCGCCACATGAGCATCCCCTCCCCCCGGAGACACCCGAAGAGAATATCCCGGAAGCTGTCTCGAAGGAAGCCGCCCGCGGAAATCCCCTGGCACGAAAAATCATCGACCACTTCTGGAGACTTCTCGCTGCCGAGGCCGGAAACATGGCCCTCAAGGCACTCTCGACGGGAGGCGTTGTTCTGGCGGGAGGAATCCCCGAAAAGATCGCCCCGTTTCTCGATCGCAAGGCCTTTATGGAAAGTTTTTCTTCAAAAGGGCGCTACCGGGACCTCCTTTTAAAAGTTCCGGTTCTGCTCGCCTCCGATCCCGAGATCGGCATCAAGGGGGCGACCGCGATCGCCCGTTCGATAAGACAACAACCTAAAAATGGAAGGAGCCCCTTGTGAACACAATATCCGGAGGAGTATCCGGGAACGCGGGAATCACACTCCTACGATTCCCCACCAAAACCGACTGGACCAGAAGGGGAGCCGACGCCATCCTCGCACGCCTCGACGACCACCTTGCACGCCAGAGGACCGTCTCCGTCGCCCTGTCGGGAGGATCCACCCCTGCCCCCGTCTTCCGGGAGATGGCCGCCCGGCTCTCCTCGGAGTGGTCCGAGAAGAAGAGGGAGAGGATCCTCTGGTTTTTCGTGGACGAACGATGTGTTCCTCCCGGAGATCCACAGAGCAACTACCGCATGGCAAAGGAGACCCTTTTTGCTCCGGCCAATATCGAGGATCGCTGCATCTTCCGTATGGAGGGAGAGCATCCCCACGCGGATATTGAAGCCTTGCGGTACGAACGCCTTCTCACCGACATTCTCGGGCCGGCCGTTCCCCACCCTCCCGTCATCGACATTCTTCTATTGGGGATGGGCCCCGACGGTCACACCGCAAGTCTTTTTCCCGGGACATCCCCGGAAGACGACCGCCACAGGCTCGTCATTCCTGTGCCCCCGACAGGGGATCGCGTCGCCCGTATTACCCTCACCTACCGCATGCTCGCTGGAGGGGGAGAACGCATCTTCCTTGTTTGCGGGCAGGAGAAGAGATCCATACTTGAAAAGGTTCTCTCTCCGGACGGCGATCTTCCCACCCAGTGGCTCCTGAGGGAGGCGAGCGGCCACGGACATCCCACCACATTCCTTCTTGATCCCGAGGCCGCCCCGGGGGATCTTCTGTCCTGATACGACAAAGATCGCCATTCCCGAAGCTTTCGGGGCAAGCGCCGGAAAAAGGGACCCGCCAGGTCGGAGGCGATACCCTTTGGCCATGATCGTGCCCCGGTGCCCCGATAATTCTTGCCCAGATCACGGATTCTTTAGTAGAATTAAAAGATGCATGCGGACGGGAGGCATTTTCCCGTCATGCGGGATTTTCCACGAAATGGCTGGATTCATGACGGATAAGAGTTCGAGGCATAGCCTTTAGCGAGGAATTGATGACAGAGTCGACATCGGGAAATGGTCCGGAAGCGGAAAAAAAACCACCCTCCCCCTCACCATCCGGCTCGAACTCGCCTGGACGTCCCGGAAAACCGAAAGACACATCTTCCCGGGAGTTCGAAGAGCTTTACAGCCCCTCCCGACCCCGGGAGGACCAGGGATTCAGTCCGGTCACGATTGCCATCTATATCGTTGTCGGACTTCTCCTCGTTGCAGGGATCGGGGGATCGATCATCGGCCTCAAGTCCGGCCCCCTGGGCAAACCCCACAAGCTTGTCTCCCAGCGAAGCATCAGCGCCCGGACCACCTTCCGGGTCATCCAGGGGAACGGCTGGCGGCTGAACATGTCCATGCTCCTCTCCCCCTCGGTGGCCTACATGAAGTACACCCTCGAAGGCCAGGGGCCGATCAAGCTCCAGATGCTGGGAGCCAAGTACAAGATCGGCAATGGGGACATCGTTCCCCTTAAACTCCCTCCCGCCTACCTCATGTTCGAACCGCTCTCGCCCAAGGAGGAGACCTCGCGGGCCTTCTGGCTTGGGGGTTCCCCCGTCTACTCGATCACCATCCTTATGCGCATCGACGACGGCCACGAGATCCGGAACGAAACGGTCACATTCGACTAGGGGCTCAGGATGAGGCCGCAGTGAGGCGCGCCTCCCCCAAAGCCGCCCCGATGCCTGCCACCTCGATCCGCTTTGTCCGGCTTGACTGCCCCCTCAGGATCGTAACCGAGGAGGGGGCAACCTCAAGAAACTTCGCAAGAGCAACCACTACAGCCTCATTGGCCAGACCCTCCCGGGCCGGAACCCTCACCCCGACGACCCAGACCGGATCCTTCCCGTCCGGGCTCTCTCGCCGGAGAAACTCCCTGGACTGACCTGGCTTGACGGTGATCACGAAGCACCAGGAATCACGCCCTTCCGATTTTCCCCCCTTTGAAGAACCTCCTCCCGCTCCTTTAGGGAAAGACTTCTTCGCCACTCGTCCCCCTTTCAAGACTCGACACTCCCTTTTCCCATCGATCGATCGCCTCGTAGAGGGCGTCGAACTCGCCCCTAAGGCGGGAAAGAGTGAGGGAAAGCTCCTGCCTGAGACGTCCGCGCCCTTCCTCGAGGATCCCAGAACGTTCACGAGCCTCCCGGAGGATCCCTTCGGCCTCGAGGCGCGCCTTCCTTGTGGCCTCCTCGGCCTGACTTCGAGCATCGCGAAGGATCTGGTCCGCCTCCCGGCGGGCCACAGCCTTCCACTCTTCCGCTGCGGCCTGTGCCGCAAGAAGAGTTTGTCCCAGGCTCTCCTCCCGCTTGCGGAGAGATTCCCGCTCGTCCTCGAGCGTCCGGATCTGTCCGGCAGCTTCTGCCGCGCCTTCAATGAGAGCGGCCACATCGTCAAAAAGGAGGTGGAGAAAGTCGTCGACCTCCCCGGGGGAATAGCCGCGAAAGCTCTTTGAAAACTCGTGGCTTCGAAGGTCGGACAGGCGGGTGTGGTCAATCATGCAGTCTCCTCTCTTGGCAGGAGGCCTCGCAGGGTCTTCCACTTTAATCAGTAGATAAACCGTTCGATGGCCTGGATGATGAAAATGAGGATCAGGGGAGAGAGATCGAGCCCCCCCATCTTTTCCGGCGGAACAAGTCGCCGGATCGGGTGAAGAAACGGTTCGGTCACATAGTCCATGAAACGGATGATGGGGTTATTGGGATCAGGGCGAACCCAGGAGAGCAGCGCCCGAATGATGACGACCCATGTAAACGCATTGAGAATATGAGCAAAGAGCGAAATGGAATCCTCCTTCGGTTTGTCGGTTAAAAACGGGAGAGGGTCCGGGATCTTTCGGCCATGGACCGAACGGCCTCGATCAGGGCACCGCGGACCCCCAGACGTTCGAGCACGGCGAGCCCCTCGATCGTCGTCCCCGCAGGCGAGGCCACGCGGGACTTGAGGGCTTCCGGAAGAATCCCCTTCTCGGCCAGGAGCGCCCCTGTCCCGTAGAGGGCCCAGGAGGAAAGGAGCGTCGCCGTCTCCCGGGAGAGCCCTTCCCGAACCCCCCCGTCGGCCAGCGCCTCGGCGACAAGAGCGAGTATTCCTGGTCCGGAGCCGGCGAGCGCCGTGGCCGCATCGAAGGATTCCTCGGGAAGCCAGAGGGCGCGGCCCATCCCGGCAAAGACCCCGTACAGGGCGCTTTGCTCCCCGTGGGCGACATCGGGCCCCGCCGCCAAAAGGGTCATCCCCCGCCCGGCAGAAAGGGCCAGATTGGTCATGGCCCGAACCCATCGAAGGCCGGAGGATCCCCCCCTCAATCGTTCGAGGGAGACTCCCGCCATGACCGAAAGGGCCAGCGTCCCGGGAGGGAGGAGCGACAGCCCGGAGGCGAGCTCCGAGCCCGGACGAAGGAATATTCCCGGTTTGACGGCCAGGAGCACGAGCCCCGGCCGGTCAGCCTTCCTCGTTGCCTCGACAAGGGAGGGGAAGACCTCGATCCCCTCCTGCTTCAGGGTCTTCTGCACCTCGACACCCGGGTCGACCACCCGAACCGGCCCGAATGGACCGTCGTGGCCGGAGAGGTGCCGGGCGAGAACCCCTCCCATCTGACCTCCGCCCACGACAAGGACCGGCCCCGAGAGCTCCGATCCCATCACCCCGCCTTTCCGGGTCTTCCCGGCCGACTGTTTTGCCTCTCTCACCGCGTCCCTTCCTCGAAAAGAATCCGTCCGATCCTGACCTCGGTCGACCCGCACCGGATCGCCTCCGAATAATCCTCCGACATCCCCATGGAAAGAGTCTCCATCGATGGAAAGGCTTTCAACGCCTCGCGCCAGAGGAACTCCCCCTCCGAAAAGACCTCCCGCACCGGAGGAGCGTTCTTGTCCCCGGGCACCGGCCCCATGACCATGAGCCCTTCGAGAGTCGTCCCGGGGAGTGCCGCCAGGGATTCAATCTCCCGGCCAAGTGCCTCAGGCAGGATCCCGGTGCGACCGGGATCCCGGCAGACGTTGACCTCGACCAGAACTCCCTGCCGATTCCCCAACGACGCGGCCAGCCGCGAGACCGCCTCCCCGTGGGAGACGCTGTCGACGGTATCGATCCGATAGAGAGGACGATAATAACGCTTGAGAGATCGGGTCTGGATCGGCCCGATAAAATGCCAGAAAAGGGGGGAAGAGAATCCTCCCGGAAGCTCCTCAAGCCGGGAAGTCCAGCTCTCCCAGCGATTTTCTGCCAGATGGCCGACCCCGGCCGAGGCAAGGGCAAAAAACTCCTCGAAGGTCCGGCCCTTGGTCACGCCCACAAGACGGGGCAAATCGGTGCGTCCGGCGGCCCGGGCCGCCTCTTCGATCCCTCGGCGAACAAAGGCGAGATTGGCCGAGACCCTCTCATGGATCATGGTCGGGGAAGAATATAGTTGATCATTGAGCGGCCTTTTCTCTCC
Source organism: Nitrospirota bacterium (assembly GCA_027366615.1). GTDB lineage: Bacteria > Nitrospirota > Leptospirillia > Leptospirillales > Leptospirillaceae > UBA4572. The sequence continues at coordinate 28,182 of DAHXNG010000030.1, forward strand.
CCCCCCATTCCCCGGTGGGAAAAAAAGAGGTCCGGGTGGCATCGCGTGCAGAGGGGGAGGCTCCCGATATTTTCCGGAAGAAGGCCCATCTCTTCGAGCTGAAAAGCCACAAGCCCCCGGATGTCGAGCTTGGAGGTCGAGGGCGGACGGTAACCGGGGGTTCCCGTTCCAACGGCCTCCCAGACCTCGGAGCCAACTTCGTAGCAGCAGGGACCGATGGCGGGCCCCAGGACCGCCCGCATCTCCCGCGCCGGACCACCCCCCTCCCGAAGGAGATGGCGAACCCCCTCCCGGGCGATACCGGAGGTCGCCCCCCGCCATCCGGCATGAAGAGCTGCCACATGGCGCCCCGAGCGGGAGGAGAGGAAGACCGGAAGGCAGTCGGCCGTCCAGACACCGACGGGACGGCCCCCCGGCCCCGAGAAAAGGCCATCCCCGGAAGAAGGCACTCCAGCAGACAGAATCTCGATCTCCGGGAGAACGGTCGTCCCGTGAACCTGCCGAAGCGTCACTGCCTCGCGGCTTTTCCCGAGTTCTTGTCCGAAGTCCCCTCTTGACAGGCGCGTTCCGAAGCCGTGCTCCACACCCAAAAGAGTCAGCAGGGAATGGGCAAGCTCCATCAGGGATCGCTCCTCTTTCTCCAGATCGCCGGGCGCTCCGAGAGCCCCTCCTCCTCGGCTATAGCCGGAGGAGCCGGCTCCCGGGCCGGGGGGCGGGGATGCTGGGAGGCCTGGCGCCGCAGATAGGCCGGCATCTCCTCCTGCCCCTCCGCGAAGACTTCCTCGGAGGTCTCCGCCGGTGCCTCCGGCTCGGCCGGCCGGTCGAAGCCCGTGGCGATCACCGTGATGTAGATCTCCTCCATCGGATGGTCCTCCACGACCGTTCCGAAGATGAGGTTGGCCGATCCCTTCTCCGCCGCCTCCTCGATGAGACGGGAGGCCTCAGTGATCTCGTTTAAAGTCATGTTCGAGCCCCCCCGGAAATTCACGAGGATACCCCGCGCCCCGCGAATCGAGCTGTCCTCGAGGAGCGGGCTGTTGATCGCCCTCTCGGCGGCTTCCCGGGCACGGTTCGGCCCGGAGGCCGTCCCGATCCCCATGACGGCGCGCCCCATGTTGGACATGGTCGTCTTGACATCGGCAAAGTCGAGGTTGATGAGACCCGGACGGGTAATGATGTCCGAGATCCCCTGAACGCCCTGGCGGAGCACGTCGTCGGCCTTCTTGAAGGCGTCGATCAGGGGGGTTCCCCGGTCGACCACCGATTCGAGCCGGTCGTTGGGTATGACGATCAGCGTGTCGGTATAACGCCGGAGCTCCCGGAGTCCCTCTTCGGCGTTGCGCCCCCGCTTAGGCCCCTCAAATCCGAAGGGTGTAGTCACGACCGCCACCGTCAGGATCCCCGCTTCGCGGGCCACCTGGGCAATGACGGGTGCCGCCCCCGTCCCGGTTCCACCGCCCATGCCGGCCGTCACAAAGACCATGTCGGCGCCGATGACCACGGTCCGGATCTTGTCCATGTCCTCGATCGCCGAACGGCGACCCACGTCGGGATTGGCTCCAGCGCCCAGCCCCCGGCTTACGGCGCTTCCGATCTGGATCCGCTGGGCATCGATACGGTTTAACGCCTGGACGTCGGTGTTCACGGCAACGAACTCGACCCCCTTGAGCTCCGACTGGATCATCGAGCGGATGGCGTTGCATCCCCCCCCGCCGACGCCAATCACCAGGATCCGGGCCCCGAGAATCCCCGACTGCTTGTAATCTATGATGGGCTCATCGCCCCACTCTGACTCCATGACGACTCTCCCGGAAGGCCCCGGGATTTCTCCCTTGGCCCGCTTATGCTAGATGATTTCCCTGAGCCAGTTCCACAGGCGAACGCCAGCCGGTGGGCCTTCCCGTTCCTTTTTGTCCGACTCTGAAGCGGCCGGCCCGGAATCGGAATGGGGAGCCGCCTCCCGGACGGGGACATCGGAGGGAACCCACTGGTCTCTCGCGAAGTAGAGAAGCCCCACTGCCGACGCATACTCTGGCCCGGAGGTCTGGTCGACAAGACCCTGGACCCGCTCGCCCGGATGGCCCACCGACACGGGCATCTCAAAGATCTTTTCCGCAAAGGAGGTGATATTCGGCATCCGGGCGACCCCTCCGGTGAGGACGACCCCCCGCGCGAGAAAGGCCCCCTGCCGGAGACGATCGAGATCGGTCTTGACCTTCCTGAGGATCTCCTCAAGCCGGGCCTCCACCACCTCCCGGACCTGGACGCGTCGTCCGGCCGCCGAAAGCTCCTCCGGCGAGAGCGTCCCGGCCTCTTCGTCCTCCGGAAGGGGCGGTTCCGCATGGCCCGGAGTACTGAAAACCTCCCGCTTGACGCGCTCGGCATCGGCCTGGGAGATCCGGAGAACCGCCGCAAGATCCTTCGTCATGGCCGCCCCTCCCAGGGGAACGACCCGCACTCCTGAGAGCGCGCCGTTCAAAAAGAGAACCATTCCGGTCGTGCCGCCGCCGATGTCGACAACGCAGACACCCAGCTCCTTGTCGTCTTCGGTAAGCACTGCCCTTGCGCTGGCCAGGGGCTGGAGGATCAGATCTCCGTCGCGCACCTCAAGGCCCGCCCGCTCCACGCTTCGCTTCAAATTGGCCAGGACCATGTCCGAACCACGGATAACGTGGACCTGGGCCTCGAGCCTCGCCCCCACCATGCCGACAGGGTTCAGGATCCCCCCCTGCTCGTCGATGCGATACCCCTTGGGAATGGTGTGGAGAAGCTCCGAGGGGGAGCATCCCATCATCGTCCTGGCCTCCTGGAGGATCCGGGCGATGTCGGACTCAAGGACCTCCCGGTCCTTGAGGGCGATCATCACACGCTGGTCCTGGCCCTCGATCTCTCCCCCGGCAAACCCCACCACGACCCGGGTCAGGGGATGGCTGGCCTTGCGGCCGGCGATATCGACCGCCTTGCGAATGGCCGCAACGGTTTGCTGAACATCGACGATCGTCCCGTTTCTGATCCCGTGATGAGTGGAGGCCGTTCCTATCCCGACAATCTCGAACATGTCCTCTTCAAGAACCTGCCCCACCACGGCGCAGACCTTTGTGGATCCAAGATCGATGGCAGCAAAAATCGGTTGTTCCGTCATCAGATTCCTCAAGTCGTTTTAATGTCGTATCGACAAACCACACCCCTTCAAGCGTGCCCATTTTCGCACAATCCGGGCTCTCCCTCAACCAAGGATCAAAATGGATTTGGAGGGAGATCCCGGGGAAGGTCGCTAGGATCGGAGGGAGACAGGCTCGCGCCCGGAAGTCTTCTTCGGAGGATCCAGCACCGGGCGAAGGACCAGCATCCCCGAAAAGCGCAGGTCGACAGCCTCCGGGATCTTGCCCTGGGCCTGCCCCCCCGAATGCTTCACGAAGGAGTCGTAGAGCCGGAAGGGCGCACAGCCGAGATCGGTCCCCAAAAGAAGAACCGGAGACTGGCGTCCGGGATCGAAGCGGATTTCGTGGGGACCGTTCAGACTGTACCAGCTCCCCGCAGGAGAACCTGCCCTCCAGCAACGGGCGACGGTCTGGATCGTCCGGGCAAGACGTCGGCCGACATCGTGAGTCAGCGGCGACTTGACGATCACCTGGGGAAGGGCTCCGGTCCCCGGAATGCTCTCGCCGAAAAGGACCTGTCCCCCCTCGACAAGATAGGAGGAGTGGAGGGGAGCGGCCTGGGGCTTCTGCACCTGAAAGGCCAAGAAACCGTAGGAAGGGAGAAGAACGGCAAGAGGAGCCTTGAGCCGGACGCGAACAATCCGGCCTTCTCCCAAAACGAGCTTGATACTCGCCTGGGAAATCCACGGGTGGGAGCTGACGAGATCTGAGAGGATCTCCCGATTGGAATAGGGAAGGGTCCGGAAGGACAGCGGAACGACCCACCCCCGTACCGTTTCCGAGGAAAGGACGGGAAGGCCGATCACGGCGGTCTGAAGGGGACGGCTGTGCATTCGGGAAAAACCTGCGACAATCACCCCCCCCCAGAAAACCCAGAAAAGGACGAGAAGAACATAGCGACCTGTCTTCGGTCGAATCCTTGCCCCTCCGGGAGTCTCCGGGGCTTCCGACTCCGGAGAAGGGGTGGCCATCAGCGGACGGGGAGGACGGGGGACGCCCCCCGCTCATCGAGAGCGGCCGTGGCGATAAGCTCGAGAAGAAGGTCGGAAAAAGAGAGCCCCGCGTGGGAGGCAATTTCCGGAAGAAGGGAGGTCGGAGTCAGCCCCGGGAGCGTATTGATCTCAAGGAGGACAAAGACCCCCTCCTCATTCTGGATCGTATCGAGCCGGCAGGCGCCCCTCACATCGAGCACCCGACAGGCCTCGAGCGTTATCGCGGCAAGCTCCGCGGACTCGTCGGAGGAGAGCGGAGCCGGGCTTATGTGCCGGGAGCCCCCCGGAACATACTTGGAGGCATAGGTATAGAATGGCTCGGCCTTGTCGGGGATGATCTCGATCGCTCCGAGATATTGCCCCGAAAGAAGTGCGGACTGGATCTCCCTGCCGGGAATCAGTTGCTCGACAAGCACCCACCGGGAGTATCGTCCGGCCTCGTCAACGGCCGATGAAAGGTCCTCGCGGCGGGCAACTCGCCTGACTCCGATAGAGGAGCCAGCGGCTTCCGGCTTAACCATATAGGGAGGATCGAAGGAAATGAGGCCGGGAGAAAAGGAGTCGCCTGTCCGGTGCGCATAGGTCAGGGGAACGGCCAGTCCTCTCTCGCGAAACAGGGCCCGCGAGCGCATCTTGGACATCCCGATGGCCGAGGGCAGAACCCCCGACCCGGTATAAGGGATCTTCATCGTCTCAAGAAAGCCCTGGAGCGTTCCGTTCTCTCCCCCGCCGCCATGAGTCGCCAGAAAGGCCACATCGGGGGCAAATTCCGCAAGCGTCACCGCCAGGGTGCGGTCGGCCTCGAACTCCCGGACGTCAAAACCGGCCTTTTTAAGTGCCTCGGTCACTGCGCGTGCCGACACTCTGGAGACCTCGGCCTCATCGGACTCTCCGCCCGCCAGAACGGCAATCCGGCGGATCCCTCTAGCGGCCAATTCTTCCCGGCTTATGCGTTCCATATTCTCACCTCGGGCTCAAGAACGACCCCCCATGTCTCCTGCACCGTCTTCGACACGGCGTACATGAGTTCAAGAAAGTCACTGGCCCTCCCGCCCCCGGTATTGACGAAAAAGTTCCCGTGGCGGGGGGAGACCATCACGCCTCCGACCGAACGTCCCTTAAGCCCGCTCTCCGCGATTAGTCGTCCGGCAGAGTATCCGGGGGGACCTCCCGAGGGATTTCGGAAGACCGAACCCAGGCTCGGCTCTTCAAGGGGCTGGGTCCCCCTCCGGTAGTCGAGATGGGAGGAGAGTCTCGCCTGGCATTCTCCCGGATCGGCAAATGCCCCCCGCAAGCGGGAGGAAAGAACCACGGCGCCGGACAAGGCATGTCCCGCTCCTGGCTCCCCGGCTGTGAGCCAGGCAGAAGAGCGATAGCCGTAGCAAAGATCCCGGGCCGGAAGAGTCTCGACCGCCCCGGCTCCCGTCGCAACGGTAACGGACTCGCACAGGTCTGACCACTGGCCGCTTCCGGCACCGGCGTTCATGACAGTCGCCCCTCCGACGGTTCCCGGGATACCCGACAGGAACTCGAAGCCGGCAACCCCCCGGCGGGCGGCATCCCGCGCCAGCGCAGGGAGGGAAATTCCGGCATCGACATCAACGGAACCGTCGGAAAACCAGCGGCATCCCGAGGCCCCGTCCCCGTGCTCGAAGCGAACCAGGGTCCCGCCCAGTCCGGTGTCGGGGAAAAGAATATTGCTCCCTCTCCCGACAAATGCCAGAGGACCGGGAATCTCGCCCCGGCGGTACATCTCAAAGACCTCGCCCAGAACCTCGCTTGAGGAAAGGGAGACCACGGCGGCCACAGGACCCCCGATGCGAATCGAGGAAAAGCGGCTCAGGCGCTCACGGCATCGGAGGCGTGGGCGGAGACGGATCGCGGTTGCCACTGAAGAAAGTCCTTTCCAAGACGTGTAATGTCGCCCGCTCCCAATGTGAGAAGAAGGTCTCCCGATTTGAGCATCCCGTTGAGCCTCTCGACCCAGCGGTCGCGACGGGGCTCGTAGTCGACCCGGTCTTCCCATCGGTCCCGCATCTTTTTGTAAAGCCCCTCGCTCCCGATACCCGGGATCGGATCCTCTCCCGCAGAGTAGATCTCGGTCACCAGGATCTTGTCCGCGTCGCAGAAAGACTCGATAAAGGCGTTCTGAAGGTCCCTGACCCGGGTAAAGCGGTGTGGCTGGAAGACGGCCACGATGCGGCGCCCCGGGTAGGCCAGGCGCGCCGCGGCCAAGGTCGCCCGGATTTCTGTCGGGTGATGGCCGTAGTCGTCGACGACGACGATCCCGTCGCGCTCTCCCAGAAGAGTGAAGCGCCGCCCCACGCTTTCGAATCGCGCAAGGGCCCCGTGCATGATCTCGGGGGAAAGTTCGAGACAGATTCCAGCACAGATCGCGGCCAGGGCGTTGAGGATGTTGTGAAGACCCGGAACCCGGAGGGAGAAGCGACCCCAGAGAAAGCCGTCGACCCGAACGTCAAAGGAGGATCCTATCCCCTCGTGAACAATATTCTCCGCCCGGACGCGGGCGTCAGGGGAGAGTCCGTAGGTCAGGGGAACGGTCGAGATACGGTCGACAAGAGATGCGACACCGGGGTCGTCGATGCAGAGGATTCCGATCCCGCCGGTCTCACCGGCATCGAGATAGGTGGCAAAGGCCTGGAGGAGGTTGTCGAAGGTTCCGTAGAAGTCCATATGTTCGCGGTCGATATTGGTGACGATCCGGAGCCGGGGTTCGAGCTTCATGAAGGATCCGTCACTTTCGTCCGCCTCGGTCACGAAATACGGAGATCGTCCGACGAGGGCGCATCCGGGGAAGCTCGATACGCGCCCCCCGACGACGCATGTCGGGTCGAGGCCGCCAGCGACGAGGAGGGAGGCGACCATGGAGGTCGTCGTCGTCTTCCCGTGGGAGCCCGTCACGGCGATACCGAAGACCGGGTTGACGAGGGAGGCCAGCATCTCCCCGCGGGAAATGACAGGGATCCCTCGCGTAAGGGCGGCGATCCATTCGGGATTGTTGTGGCGAATAGCGGAGGAGACCACGACCTTGCCTACCCCGTCGGAGATATTTGCAGCGGAATGGCCAGAGAGGATCGTCGCCCCCTTCTCCGCCAGCCTCCGGGTAGCGTCGTTTGCCCCCTGATCCGACCCCGAAACCGGGAGGCCTCTCTCAAGCAGAATTTCCGCAATCGGAGCCATTCCGGCTCCGCCAATCCCGATAAAATGAACCATCGATCCCTTTGCCTTCCCCATCAAGTCCTCCACTGTCTCGGGTTTATATTAACGGATTTCCTTGAATTTTCCAAGGTTTCCCATTCCCAAAAACAATTCCATCAAAAATTTTATCGGACCTAAAGATTTTACAAGCGTTGCAACCACTCCGCGGCCGGAACGCCGGGGGAGCGCTCCCAGGCTCTTCTCCCGCATTCAAAGAGGTGATTTCCGTCACTTATGATCGTCGCGAGCTCTTTCGCACAGGTCTCGGTGTCGGACAACCGGCTCTCCTCCCAGCACCACCCGCCACCCGCTTCCGAAACAGCCAGAGCGTTGGCCTTCTGGTGCCCCCCCGCCGAATGAGGGAACGGGCAATAGATCGCCGGGGTCCCGGAGGCTGTGATTTCAGCGACCGTCATGGCCCCTGCGCGGGCGAAAACAAGCGACTGCTCCCCAAAAAGAGAGGCGATTCCCGGCAAAAATCCCGTCACCCGCGCCGAGACTCCGAATTTTTTATAGCGCGCCTCGGTGTCGGAGAGCCATCGCTCCCCGCTCTGGTGGATTACCTCGATCCTGCCTTCCCCCAACGTCCTGAGCGCCAAGGCCACTATCCCCGGGACCCTCTCGTTTATGGTCCGCGCTCCCTGGCTTCCCCCCATGACGAGTAGCCGGAGGGGGGACCGCGCAAAGCGATCAGGATCAGGCGGTGCCTTTCGAACATCGGGAGCCAGGGGGATCCCGCCTCCGCTATCCCAGCCATTGACGACTCGAGAGACAAAGGGAGCCAGGGCCCTGTTGGCCAAGCCCGCGATCCTGTTGGGTTCGACAAGGACGCAGGGAACCCCAAGAATTCTTGCGGCGGCAATGACCGGAACCTGAACGTAGCCACCCGTGCCGATTACGAGACCGGGAGAAAGACGGCGAATCAGCTCCAGAGCGGCCCGTGTCCCCCGGAGAATGGCGACCCCGCCAGAAATCTTCCCTAATAGGGACTTTCCCACCAGACCGCCCGCGCTGACAGGAACAAAAGGGATTCCCGCCCGCGCTGACAGCCTTTCCTCAAGACTCCCCGGCGTTCCGGCATAGGTAACGGGGTCCGTCGACAGAGTCCTGTGCGCCAGGGCCAGTTCAATCGCCGGAATCACATGTCCCCCCGTTCCTCCTCCGGTGACGAGAAGTCCCCGATTGAAATCATAGAGCCCGGACATGGCTCTTCACTTCTGCGTCTGCACGCTCTGCCAAAGACTCCTTTTTCACGACCCGGTAGCGGGAGACTGACAGAATGATCCCCACCCCCCAGGCATTCGACATGAGGGAGGAGCCCCCGAAGCTCATGAACGGAAGAGGAATCCCCTTGGTCGGGAAGATCCCGGTGACAACCCCCAGGTTCATGAGGGCCTCGAGAACGATCGACATGGTGAGCCCCTGAACCAGAATCCGCCCGAGAAAGTCGGGCGCCCGGGCGGCCGTCTTCATCCCTGCGACGAAGATGATGATGAAGACGCCGACCACCGCCACCGACCAGAAAAAACCCAGCTCCTCGCCGACTAGCGCAAAGATAAAGTCCGTTCCTGGCTCAGGAAGCACCCCTCCCCCCACCCAGTCGTGCCCCAGACCCTGACCCCAGATTCCTCCCGACCCGATGGCGACCAGACTCTGCCCCAACTGCGTTCCCAGGGTCTGGGTCGCATTGTGCGTCCGGGCGAAGTTGTGGAAACGGGCAATCGCATAGGCATGATGCAGGAGAAAAACGGCGGCGCAGATTCCCAACACTCCCAGGAGCACGCCGATCTGGCGAAGGCTCACCCCCGACAGAAAGAGCATGGCGAGCATGACGATCACGATGAAAAGGTCGGAGCCGAAGTCGGGCTCGTGAAGGATAAGGGCCAGATAGGGGATCATCAGCAGGGCAAATCCCGCCGCCTTGTCCGGACGGATCTTGAATACGCCGCCCTTTCCTTCCTTCTGTCCGGCCTTTTCCCGCGCCAGAAGAGCTGCCATGAGAATGACCAGGATCACCCTCGCCACCTCGGAGGGCTGGAGCGTGAAGAAACCCATGTGCACCCATCGTCGCGCGCCGTTTAGTGTCACGCCCACGTGGGGAACGAGAAGGAGGAGCAGGGAGAAAAAGCCGGCTCCCCAGAGAAGCCCGCGTTTTTTTACCCAGAGATGGTAGTCGAGCCGGGCAACGGCCAGCATGACGAAGAGGGCGATTCCGGTCGATATGATCTGGCGCCAGAAGAGCTGGTAGGGGGAGTGCATGGCCAGCCGGGCCGACATGACGAGGGTCGCACCCAGCATCATGAGAAGAAAAACGACGACGGCGAGCGTCCCGTTCATGGGCCGAAGGGAGAGGAGCCCCTCTTCCGCCCCGCTCCCCGGAACCTTCTCCTCAAGCATTGCCCTCTGCTCCATCTTCCCTCCTCTTTCCGCCGAATTTTTCCGCAAGCCGTCTTACGGCCTCCCGGAATCTCTCGCCCCGCTCTTCGTATCCGTGGAACATGTCGTAACTCGAACAGGCCGGCGAAAGCAGGACCATCTCTCCGGGGTCGGCCACAGAAAAGGCCCGTGCCACCGCCTCAAGGAAATCCTGGGCCTCTTCGAGTGGGACCTCTCCGCCAATTTCCCGGCGAATTTTCTCCCGCGCCTCCCCGAGGACAACCACCTCCCGGACATGTTTTTTTAGCCCCGGAATCAGGGGTCGGTAAGATCCCCCCTTGTCCCGGCCGCCCATGATCAGGACGACGTTCGGGTGATCGCTCTCAGGGAGCCCTGACAGGGCCGCTTCGACCGCTCCCACATTGGTCGCCTTGGAGTCGTTGACGAAGGAGACGCCCCGGACCGTGTCCACCCATTCCATCCGGTGGGGAAGACCGGAAAAACTTGCAATCGCTTTTTCAAAGGCCTCAGGGGATACAGGCCGCCCCAATTGCCGGGAGAAAATGTGCGAAGCCAAAACGGAAAAGGCCAGATTCTGGAGGTTTCCTCCCCCTATCAGCCGATAGCCCGCGGTGGGAAGCCGAATATCGTTTTCGAGGCCCTGCGTTCGGAGAGCCCCCTCTTCTGGAACTATGCCCGGCCCGGGGAGCCCCGATTCGCCTCCAACAAAAACCGAACGGGCCTTTATGTTCGGAAGAAACTCTTCCCAGTCCTTCTGTGCCCCGTTCCAGAGAACGGTGGTGGTCTCTGGAAATCCCCTCACCACATGGAGCTTGGCCTGGCGATACTGTTCCAGGGAGTCGTACCGGTCGAGATGGTCAGGGGTGATATTGAGGAGAAGATAGAGATTGGGAGAGAAGGACTGCATCGACTCGGTCTGGAAGCTTGAGACCTCGATGACACCTACATCGTAGGGATCTTTTTTTCCGGCCTTCCGAGCCTCCCGAAGGATTCTTGCCCCTTCGGAGAAAGGGGTTCCGAAGTTTCCGCCCAAAAATGGCGAATATCCGAATGACGTCAGCAGATGGGCGATCAGGGCCGTGGTCGTGGACTTCCCGTTCGTCCCTGCGATGGCGATCACCGGAAGGTCCCAGAGAGAGGCGGCCCACTCGAGCTCCCCCCGTACATGGGGAAAGGGGGGCGCCACAGCCTTTCCCGACCAGAGGACAGGAGGAATCCCTGGACTCATCACCACCGGCCCTGCCCACTCCCCGATCCATGGTCCGATCCTCTTTCCCTCGAGAACCCGGCCACCCTCCTCCTTGACAGAAGCCCACAGGGCTCCATCGAAGGCGTGGGGATCATCATCGACAAGGATCGGCCTCCCCCCGAGTTCCAGCACCAGTCGTGCCGCCTGAAGTCCGGAGCGCCCTGCCCCTGCCACCAGCACCTTATCCCCCCTCCCGACAAATCGATCGGACATCCCGGCCCCTTCCTATCTGAGCTTGAATGTGGAGAGTGCGACCAGTGCCAGGACCACCGAGACGATCCAGAACCGGACGATCACTTTGGGCTCGGAGAGACCGCCAAGCTCGAAGTGGTGATGAATCGGGGCCATACGGAAGATTCTCTTCTTTCTCAGCTTGTAGGAGCCGACCTGGAGGATAACCGAGACGGCCTCCGCCACGAAGACCCCCCCGACAAGAAGAAGCAGGAGCTCCTGGCGGGTCACGATCGCGGTCATCCCGATGACGCCGCCGATTGCCAGCGAGCCCGTATCCCCCATGAAAACCTGCGCCGGATAGGTGTTGAACCACAAAAATCCCAGGGCCGCACCCACCAGGGCCCCCATCACGACGGCAAGCTCTCCCGCCCCCGGAACCTCCAGAACCCGAAGGTAGGAGGCGAAAACGTGGTGTCCGACAAGGTAGCTGATGACGACGAAGGCCAGCCCCGCCACAATCGTTGGCCCCACAGCCAGACCGTCGAGGCCATCGGTAAGATTGACGGCGTTCGCCGTTCCCACAAGAACCGTGACGAGGAAGGGAAGGAGAAGGAGACCCAGGTCCGGGTTCAGGCTTTTCATAAAGGGGATGACGATCCGTCCGTCCCCGGAAAGCGTCGATGCGTACCAGAGGGAGAGACCGGCCCCGACACCGAGCTGCAGAAGAAATTTCTGGCGAGCCGAAAGCCCTTTCGAGCGTTTCTTGATCACCTTGAGATAGTCGTCTGTAAAACCGATCGCTCCGTTTGCCAGAAGGGAGAGGAGAACCATCCAGACATATCGGTTGGAGAGGTCGGCCCAGAGAAGAACCGAGAGAATGAGCGAACCGACGATGAGGATCCCGCCCATCGTCGGGGTCCCCTTCTTCGACAGGTGGCTCTTGGGACCGTCGTCCCGAATCTCCTGGCCAATCTGGAGCTTTCGAAGAAGACCGATCAGCGTCGGACCGAGGAGAAGTGCAATGGCGAGAGCGGTCAGCGTTGCATAGATTGAGCGAAAGGTGATGTAGCGAAAGACATTGAGGACAGGAAAGGTGTTGTGGAGATAGAAGAGCTGGTAGAGCATCGACTAATCTCCTTCCAGAAGAGGGGCGACAACCTCTTCGAGTTTCATTCCCCGGGATCCCTTGACCAAAACAACATCTTCTCCCCCCGGACCCCGGCCCTCCCGGATATCCCGGTCAAATTCCGAAGCTGGGCGTACCGTCTCCTCTTTGCCGCCCCCCCGAAGATATCCCCGGAGGACGTCCGGAAGATGCTCTCCCCGATACCAGAGAGTCTTGAGATTCAAGGAGGCGGCTTTTCGTCCCGCCTCCTCGTGAAAGGATCCACTCTCTTCCCCGAGTTCGAGCATGTCCCCCAGTACGGCAAAGCCCCTCCCTACCGGCCTGAGTGCTGCCTCCCTTCCAAGCCAGTCGAGAGCTTCGGCCATGGAGGCGGGGTTGGCGTTGTAATGGTCGAGAAGGAGAAGAAGACCTGAGGAATGAGTGCGCTTCTCCATCCGACCCGGAAAGCCCCGATAGGAGGAAAGGCGTTCAGCGGCGGCGGCCAGGTCGACACCCTCCTCTTCGAGAGCGGCCAGGGCAACCAGCATGCACCATCCGAGTGCCGCCGAAGGCCAGGGAAGAGGGACGGCGAGAGCCGGCTTTTCGACCTTGAGGACAAGACCTTCCGGGGTTTCCACGAGCCGCCCCCGGAAGTCGCCCTCATCTCTCCCGTCGAGAGCGACCAGCCGAAGGCGGCGGGATTTGTCGGACAAGAGCGCAGCCATCGACTCTCCCCGGGCAACCGAGGCCGGAAGGATGCGCAAGCCCCCCTCTACCACCTCCTTTAAAAGCTTCGACTTTTCCCGCCAGACCTCCTGCACACTTCCGAGGTTTTCGAGATGTCCCGGAGCGATCGCCGTGACAATGCCGGTATCGGAGGCGAGAAGGGGGGCGAGGTAGTCCATGTCCCCGGACTTTCTGACTCCGGCCTCGAGAATGCACCAGCGGCGGTCTTCCGGCCATGAGAGGATCGTCAGGGGGACCCCGATTTCGTTATTTTCGTTTCCGGCACTCCCGTGGCTTTCTCCCGGGGGGAGTCCCGCCCGCAGAAGCTCCCGGGTTGTCGTCTTTCCGACAGACCCCGTCAGCGCGATAAGGCGGTGTCCAGCCCTTCGATGGGCAGAAAGAGCGAGGGCGCCCATCTCCCTTAAGGCTATGGTTGTGTCGGAGACAACGATCTGGGGAATTTTGACTGAAGGGGTGGCCCGCTCGACAATGGCCAGGAGCGCACCCCGGACTAAGGCTTCCTGGAGATGATCGTGGCCATCTGTTCTAGCTCCCCTTAGAGCCACAAAGATCTCTCCAGGAAGTATTTTTCGGGAGTCCGTTCCGGCATTTATCCAGGTGAGGGGCTCTCGAGGAGGCTCGCCTGCCCAGCGTCCCCTCAATGCCCCCAGAAGTTCGTCGCCGGTGCTGTACACCCTCACTTTCTTTTCTCCATCCCAGAAAGAATCTCCCGGGCGGTCTCCCGATCGTCGAAATGGCTCTTTTCACGCCCGATGATCTGGTAGGGCTCGTGGCCCTTTCCCGCAATCAGGACCGCATCGCCGGGCGCCGCAAGTGAGAGGGCGCGGGCAATGGCGGTCCGCCGGTCCTCCTCCCGGTAAAAGGGCCGGCCACTCTCCCGGATCCCCGGCTCGATCTCGTCGATGATAGCCCCGGGGTCTTCCGTTCGCGGATTGTCGGAGGTCACGACGACGACATCCGAGAGCTCTCCTGCCACCCGTCCCATCCGCGGACGCTTTCCCCGGTCCCTGTCCCCTCCGCACCCGAAGACCGTGATCACCCGGCCGGGAGTCAGGGGCCGGAGTGCCGTGAGCACATTCTTGAGGGCATCGTCGGTATGGGCGTAGTCCACAATCACCGCAAACGCACCCCCGGGATTGACCCGCTCGAAGCGACCGGGAACACCGGGGAGCTCCCGGATACCCTTTTCGATGGCGGAAGGGGAGAGGCCTATTGCCAGGGCGCATCCCACGGCACCCATGATGTTCTGGAGGTTGAAGTCTCCCGGAAGGTGCGCCTCGACCCGGATTTCTCCCCCCGGAATTACGAGAGAGCCTTCGATCCCGTCGAGAGAGATCCGAATTCCGTCGGGGCGGATGGATCGCTCCCCCGCATGGCCGTAGGTGAGAAGCCTCCGCCCTCCTTTTCGGGCAATTTCCCCGGCCAGCCTCTCTCCGTAAGGATCGTCGACGTTGATGACGGCCGGCGGCATCGTCCCGTCCGGATTGACCCAGTTTATGAGGCGGGACTTGGCCTCGAAGTACTCTTCGAAGCTCTTGTGGTAGTCGAGATGGTCCCGGGTCAGGTTGGTGAAGTGGACGGCGGAGAAGGTGGTCCCGGCCACGCGGTCCTGGGCCAGGGCATGGGAGGAGACCTCCATGGAAATCCCCGCCAGCCCGTTATCGAGCCCCTGCCGGAAGGCCCTCTGGAGGGTGAGGGCTCCCGGAGTCGTCTGCGGCGCCTCCGCAAGCCCCCCGCCCAGGTCGAACCAGACCGTTCCGATAAGTCCCGTCCTCTGGCCTGATGCCTCCAGGATGCTCCGTACGAGAAAACTCGAGGTCGTCTTTCCGTTTGTCCCCGTGACTCCGACGACCGAAAGCGACCCGCTCGGATCCCCCCACCAGGCGGAGGCGATCACTCCCGCCGCTTCCTGGATATTTTCCACCACGCAGACGGGGATCTGTGACGCTTGCGCCCCGCGCCTTTCCATGACATCGGGGAGATGCCTTCGGGCGACCACAAGAAGCGCGGCCCCTTTCTGAATTGCCTCGTCGAGATACCTTTTTTCGAACTCCCCTTCGGTCCTGAGAAGGAAGAGATTCCCTGTCCTGACCGTCCGGCTGTCGTCGGACAAGCCTGTGAGACGCTCCGGGAGGATTCCGGCAAGCGGTGGCGGAAGGTGGCGGACAAGCCATTCCTCTCCCCGCTCCCTCTCGCTTACTTCCGCTGCCATCCCTCCCCCCTTCCCCGTTTTCGTCATGCCCGGACTGTCCTCACTATCTCCTCACTGGTCACCGACTGTCCCCGCCTATTGCCTCTTTCCGACATCGGCCCTGACCATTGCCGTCGACTCTCTCGTTCCCCCGGCCGGGATCCTGAAGTGAACCAGAGCCATCTCCGCCACCTTCCGGAAGAGGGGCGCCGCAACCGTTCCCCCCCAGGAGATTCCCTTGGGCTGAATCACCACGACAAGGACGACAAGGGAGGGATGGGAGACCGGAAGTACCCCGACAAAGGAGTCAACTGTCCGCGTCCTTGAATAGGCGTGGCGTTGGGGATCGTAGACCTCGGCGGTCCCGGTCTTTCCCGCAATGTCGAAGCCGGTGATCGCCGCACTGGCACCAGTCCCCGTAGGAGAGACCACGCCGGTCAGAAGAGAGAGGAGCGTCCGGGAGGTCTCTGGGGCGATCACCCGGCGCACCTTCACCGGGGCATGGCGTTCAATGACCTTCCCCGACGGATCGATCACCTTCGAGACAATATAGGGGCGCATCAGGACCCCGCCATTGGCGATGGCGCTGACGGCTGTTGCGAGCTGGATCGGCGTCACGCCGATCTCCTGCCCCATGGCGATCGTATAGATCGAGCGTCGGGACCAGCTCCTAGACGGCCGGAAAAATCCCCGACTCTCCCCCGGAAAGTCGATTCCGGTTTTCTGCCCAAAGCCGAATGCCCGGATATAGCGTTCGAAGGTTTCCGGTCCGAGCCGAAGGGCCACCTGGGCGATCCCGATATTGCTCGAGTGGGCCAGGATGCCCCCGAGAGTCAACGACCCCATTGGTTCGGCATCGTGCAGGGTCCCCCCCGGAATGTGCATCGATCCGTTATAGCAGAAGAAGGTCTCTTCCCCATTGACGCGATGCTCGTTCAAGGCGGCACTCGCCGTTACGAGCTTGAAGATCGATCCCGGCTCGTAGACGATGGAGACCCCTGGGCTCGCCCCCGCCCATCGTCCCTCCCCCCGGCTGGCGAGAGCCAGGATCGCTCCTGTGCGCGGGTCCATCACAAGAACGATCCCCCCTTGGGCCTTCGTCCTCTCGACCTCTTCGTCGAGGGCATCCTGTGCATAGGACTGGAGATTCGCAATCAGGGTGGTCTGAAGCGTGTCCCCGGAAAGTCTGTCGAGGCTCTTCGACTCCATCTGGAAATAGGATCGACCTCGTGCCGAGACCTCCCGGACGAGCTCCCCCCGGTGTCCCCTTAAAAGGGTGTTGTAACCCTTTTCAAGGCCCGATGTCGGGGTCCCGTCGGATCGTATCCCCCCCACAACCTGACGGAAGATAGACCCATAGGGGTAGATACGGCGCTTTTCAGGAAGAAAGTAGAGACCTCTCACTCGCGAACCGATCTGACGGCGCTTCCCGGGGCTGATGTCATGGGCCAGCCAGACGAATCGGCCATGGCGCCTGAGGCGCCGTTCGATCGTCGTGTAAGGCATGCCGAGAATGGGAGCAAGCCGGGAGGCCAGAAGACGGCTTCCTCCGGTCTTCCGGATCTGCTCCGGATCGGCCGCGAGGCTCGTGACGATGCGGTTGTCCGCAAGAGGTTTTCCGTCGGCGGAAAGGATCATCCCCCGAGCCCCCTCCAGAGGAGAGAGTCTCTGTCTTTCTGTCAGGGAAAGTCTCTGGTACAGCGGGTAGTCGAGAACCTGCAGGGTAAAGAGGCGAGCAACCACGATCGCAAATCCGATCAGGACGCATGCCACTGCAATGGTTGTCCGAGTTTTCATCTGCCACGCCTTCGAGGGTGACTTGCGGTGATCCCCTCGCCCTGATTGTTTTACGGAACGTAGAGAACCTCTCCCGGGAGGGCTCTCTCAAGGTGATTCGCCCGGGCATAGGCCCTGAGACGCGACTCCCGCCCGAGGGCGATAAGATCCTCCTCGAGGGACTTTTCCCGGGACTCTCCGGACTGAATCTGGAGATCAAGCGCCGTGACGCGGCGCTTGATCCGGACCGACCCGATCGAAACGGACATCGCCAGAAGAAGGGCCAGGATGCCGCAAAAGAAAAAAAGAAAGGCCAGAGGGCGTCTCCGCCAGAGGGGAAGAGCCTCCTCATCGTGGGACAAGGAGGACCCCTCTCATGCGGGCGCTCCGCGCCCGGGGGTTTTCCGAAACCTCGACCTCACCCGGCGCGATGGAGCGGCGGAAGAGAAATTCGGCCCCCCCATCCGAAACCCACGAGCGAAAACGTCTCTTTACGATCCGGTCCTCCCCGGAATGAAAGCTTAGAACGATGAGACGACCTCCGGAGGCTTCAAGGAGCGTCCGGGAGCCGGCCAGGGAGTCCTCGAGATTTTCGTACTCCCCGTTGACCCGGATCCTGAGCGCCATGAAGGCCCGGGTTGCGGGATGTCGCCGACTCCGTCGGAACCCCTTCCGGTAATAGACCCCGGAGACAAACGCGGCAAGAGCCGTGGTCGTCCGGGGAAGACGCCCTTCACGACGGGCCTGGACCAGCGCCCTCGCAATGGGAAGAGCCAAAGGCTCATCTCCTTCGGAGAAGAGCCGCTCAAGCTCGGACTCCGGCAGGGACTCGAGAAGATCTCCGGCGGTAGGCCCCGAGTCCGCGTCCAGCCGCATGTCGAGAGGTCCCTCTTCGGAAAACGAGAGCCCCCTCTCCGGATCCTCTCCCTGCAGGGTCGACCACCCGAGATCGAAGAGGATCCCCCGAACCGCATGGCCCGTCGCAGAGACGAGGGATGAGATCTCCCGATTGTTCCCCCGGAGGATCTCAAGCCGGCCGGGAAAGAGGGGAAGGAGACTCTCTTCGGCCCTCAGCACCGCCTCCCGGTCCCGGTCGATGGCGACAACCGATCCCCCCCGCTCGAGGATCGCCCGTGTATGTCCTCCCCCCCCGAGGTTGGCATCCACATACCACTGGCCAGGTTGTATGTCGAGCCACTCCATCGTCTCGGCAAGCATGACCGGCCGATGCTCTCCCGAGAGCGTCAAAAGAGCCCCGACAGCTTCTGGGTGACAGAGCGAACACGGTCGGTCCCGGTCGCCTTTTCGAGACGCTCTCCGTTCCAGATTTCGAAGTTCTGAAGGACACCCACAAACCAGACCTCGTGCTCGAGTCCCGCATATTCCCGGAGAGGAGGCGGAACAAGAATGCGCCCCTGCCGGTCAAGTGCCCCATCGGAGGCCCATCCCACCATGAAGCGGAGATAGGTTTTGAGCTCGTCGTTCATCTGTGGAAGGGCCTCCCACTTCTGTTCGAGCTCACGCCAGACGGCCTCTGGATAGACGACGAGACAGCCTTCGGGGTCGACGGTCATCACAAGGCGAAGCTCCGCCTCTTCCCCCCCCAGGGACTCCCGGAAGCGCTGGGGAATAGCCACGCGCCCCTTGGCATCCAGACTGTGTAGAAATCGTCCTCTAAAGAATGCCATCCACCTTCCCCCACTTTTCCCCACTAATCACCCCCCAATTATAGTGAGACTAAAATATCTGTCAATCCTTCCCCACTTTTCGACTCTGAATTTTTAAAAGTGCTGACAGGGGAATGGAAAGCCGGAAAGAGACAGCTTGAAGACCCGGGGCTTCTGTGGGAGAATATGTCAAGGATTCATTTGCCACAAAGGAGAGTGTCATGCCGATCTACGAATATTCCTGCCATACCTGCGGAAACGTCTTCTCCCTTCTCCAGTCGATCCGGATTGGTCCCGGGGAGACTGCCTGCACGAAATGCCAAGGACTCGACGTGAGAAAGATCCCTTCATCCTTTGCCAGTGCGGTGGCAGGGGCCCCCGGCTCAGAATTTGCCCCACCGGCGACATCACCCTCCGGTGGTGGCGGATGTTGCGGTGGCGGGTGCGGCTGCGGCTAGGACCGTTTCACTTTTTCAGGAAAGAAGCCCCGATGCCCCTGCCTTTTAACGCAAAGAAGCTTTTCGGCCTTTTTATGGCAGGCCTTTTTCTCCTCTCGGCCTGCACCATCCGGACTCACTCCCCGCTGTCATTCAAGCCCCAGGCTCCCACCATCGAGGAGAAGAATGGCATCACCTACATCCTCCTGCCAATTGAGATCGAGGACAAGGGATCCCGAACACTCCGGATCCATCTTCGGGAGAACATTCTCGACCTGACGGCCAACGACCAGCATTTTCGCCTCCGCGGCAAGAAGAGCTACCGGTTCATGCTAAAAAATGCCAGCAAGCCCGCGGGACTCCTCTACCCCCCATCCTGGCAGTCCAAGTGGACAGACCACTACATCTCCCACCAGGACTGGGTCGTCCCCGCCATCTCGAAACGGGTCGTTCCCCTTCTCTTTGTTCTCCCGGGCCCCCCCCCCTCTCCAAGAAAGCTGATCCTCCACCTTTCCTACTCCTATCCCCAGACGGCCACCTACGACGAGCTTCG
>DAHXNG010000053.1 GCA_027366615.1 Nitrospirota bacterium
TCCATCTTGCCGACGGCACCCGACGACAGGGTCATCTGCGAGCGAATTTCTTCCGAGAGGGTCGTCAGGCGTTCGAGGGAGTTCTCGATGGTCGAGAAGGCCAGCTTTGTCTCCTCTGTCCGCTCCTTTGTAGAAAGAACTGCCTTCCCGAGCTCGGACAGCAGCGTGCTGTTTCTCCGGGTCTCCTCGACTGTGGACTCGATGATCGAGCCAATGTCTCCCACCGACCGGGCGGTCATGTCGGCAAGCTTTCTCACCTCGTCGGCCACCACCGCGAAGCCGCGCCCCTGCTCTCCGGCCCTTGCCGCCTCGATGGCCGCGTTGAGGGCCAGCAGATTGATCTGCTCGGCAATCTTACTGATGGCCTCCGTGATCTGCTGGATCTCGGAGGACTTTGTGTTCATGGAGTCGGTCACGGAACGGAGCGTCGTCATGAGACCCGTCTGACTGTCGACCGTCTTGGAGAGGTTGGAGACGATATCTCCCCCTCTGTGGACCTCGGCGTTGATCCCTGAAAATTCGCGGGAGATGGTGTCGAGCCGCCGGGCGATCTCCGTGACCGATCCCGAGATCTGGGCCATCGACTGGGTCAGGTTCTGTCCGGACGACTCGGCCGACTTGATCCCTGAGTTCAGGTTCTCCTCGCGGGTCACATCGGAAAAGACCGTAACGTAGGCCTGCGGTTGAGACGCCTCGTCGGTGAGGGCGAAGCTCTGGGAAAAGATGAAGCGGTTTCCGATCGTCAGGACGGAGTTCTCCCGGGTCGTCTCCGGACCGATGGCGGCGATGTCCTGCCGGATCATGTCGGGATTCCGGTGAAAGGAGTGGATCGACATGCCGCGAAGGTCCGCAGGAAGATCCCTTCCCGTGAACTTTTCCAGCTCGGGACGGATCGTCCGGTAGAGCGCCTGCATGGTGTCGTTGGCATAGAGAATATTATTTCCCTCCCGTCCCTTCCCCATTTCGGCTTCGGCAATGGCAATTCCCAGTCCGGGAAGGCGATTCAACGTGGTAAAGACCATCTTGAGCACCGAGCGAATGGTAGTACTCACCGCCTGGATCTCAAGATAGGGACTTTCAATATGGGAGTCCGAGAGGCGAAAATGTTGCGCCTCCCTCGCCTGTTCGGCCAGCTGGTGGAGGGGTTCGAGCAGGCCCCTCTGAACATTGTGCGCCAGCCTCACCGTCATCAGGGATGAGAGGATTGCCAGGACGAGAATGAAGAGGCTGTTCCCGATGACGATGTTGCGGATTGTCGTCTCTTCCGCCGCATACCGGGCCTCCTCGCGATCGACCGCCTTCTTGGCCACATTCCTGTCGAGGATCTGGATCAGGTTCTGGACGCTTGCAAACCCCTGTTTCTCGACCGGCCGGGATGATGTATGGAAAAGAAGGGTCGAAAGCGCCCGCATCTGGATCAGGTTGACCTTCACCTCAGCCTTTTCGGCGGAAGTGATCCCGTCGAGAGTCCCGATCTGCTTCGCCAGACTGGCGTTCGTCTCGACAAAGTCCCGGTAGAGGGCAGGATCGCTCTTCAAAAAGTAAGATCCCGCATCGGACTGAAGCCTGATCAGGGCGTTCCTGACCTGCCCCACCGAGGCCAGCTCCCGGGAGGCCACCGAAAGCCGGCCGAGGCTTTTAACCACGAGAAGGAGTCCAACAATCGTCGTGATTGCGACAAGGATCGAGATGGCAACATTCATCCGGGTCCGAAACTTCTTCCCTTCCCCCTGAACATCCTCCTGTCTCTTGTCCGCCAATCTGCGGGCGGCCAAATGCCTGTCTTCCACTCTGCGATTGTTGTCAAAATTTTCCATAATCCAATTCGGAGTCCCTCTTTAATTGAGAAGGCCCCTCTCCTTTCTATTCATGTTAAAATAAGAAAAACACTTACCGACATATGACAATGTCTGCAATGAAATAGCCGCCCTTCATTTTGTTCGGAATATTTTACAATAATATTACATTTTCTTTTTTTAAGTCAATTCGAAACAATATAAATCATAATAATAATTATTTATATTTTTTTATTCATAAAAATAATTATAAATAATTACAAAATAATAAAATCTTCCAAAAAGAGAGCAGCAATCCTGACACATTCCTGGTTCTGTCTGAGCTTCCGGAAGGGGGCGGGGGAGGCAGGGAAAAAAACTCTTGATTCGGACAAGAGACATACACTGGCATTCCCGGACGAAGACAGGGTGTACGGAAGATCTGTCCAGATCTCCCCGGGCAGACGTATCCTAAATTGACTTTCTCTTCGGGCATTGCTAGCTTAATCAAAAGATTCGCGAGAAAATGGGAGCTCTCGGACATCCGGAAACGGAGTCTCCGGGACTGGCCCGTTCCGGAGACTTCCCGGACAACATCCCTGATGAAAGCGAACCCGCGTGGAACGGACGACGCAATATCCCGGCCTTCTGATCGCCATTGAAGGCACCGACGGCTCGGGCAAGACAACCCAGGCCGAACTCCTCAAGCACTACTACCTGTCCCGCGGCATAGCCGTGGTCGTTTCCGCCTGCAATACCGTGGAGCTCATCCGGGGGGCAATCTCCAACCTGAAGCAACAGAACTATCTCGACCCGGTCACCTTCAGCTTCCTCTATGCCGCCGACTTCGTCGACCGTTTCGAGCACCAGATCATTCCTGCCCTCGAATCCGGTCAGCTTGTCATCGCCGAGCAATACGTCTACACAGTCTTCAGCCGGGCCATCCTCCGGGGGATCGCCCCGGAATGGATCGCAAACATCTTCGACTTCGCCCTCGTCCCGGCCAAGACCTTCTATCTCGACCTCCCTGTCGAGAGCCTTCTCGAGCGCCTCCACTGGAAAACGCGACAGGAGAGATTCTTCGACTACTACGAGTCCGGGATGGACATGAACCTCTCCGGCCGCAAAAAGGACTCCTTCACCATCTATCAGAGACGTCTCATCGAGATGTACCGGGAGCTTTCGCGCACGCACGGGATGGAGACCATCGACGCCAACGCCCCCATCCATCGCCAGCAGGCTCTCCTCAGATCGAGGATCGACGCCCTTCTCACCGCCCACCGGAAGGGCCAAAAATGATACATACCCCTCCCCACTCCTATCCAGGACGGCTTATCGTCGTCGAGGGGATCGATGGCTCGGGCAAGTCGACCCAGATGGACCTTCTCTCCGACTACCTCCAGTCCAGGGGCTTCGGCGTCCTGAAGAGCTCCTGGAACTCGAGTCCCGACATCTCCCCCGTCATCCGCAAGGCCAAGAAGAAGCAGGTCCTGACCCCCTACGCCTTCAGCCTCCTCCATGCGGCCGACTTCAGCTTCCGCTACACCTACGAGATTCTTCCGGCCATGGAGGCCGGCATGGTGGTCCTGTCCGACCGGTACATCTATACCGCCATCGCCCGCGACTGCGCCCGGGGGCTTCCCCGTCCATGGCTTCTCTCGAACTTCAACTTCGCGATCGTTCCCGACCTGACCTTCTTCTTCCGGGTCGACCCGGAAACCTCCTACCAGAGGATCACCCGGACCCGGTCGATCAAGTTCTACGAAGCCGGGCTCGACATGGAACTCTCCACCGATCCCCGCGAGTCCTACATCCTCTTCCAATCCCGGGTTCTGGCCGGGTACGAAAGCCTCCGGGAGGCCCACGGCTTCCACGTCGTCGACGCCACCCTCTCGCTCGAGAAGACGCAGTCACGCATGCGAAGGCTACTTGCGCCCATCATTCGCTCGCTCAACTGATATAATTCCTGGGATTTTATCTTCTGACGCTCTCTCGCAAGCTCCCGAGACCTTCAGGGAGACCGGAGACATCCGCGCGTGTGAACCCTGACGAGAAGTCCTTTTTGCGAGACACTTTTCCCGTCTGAGCTATAGATGCGGAAGGCGTACCCGGTGCAGGGGAGAAGCCCCATGATCCGTGTATGCGTCAGAGGGACGTCCTCAATCAGGCGATTGCCGTCATAGACGAGATAGTCGGAGGCATTGTCGACCCTTCTCCACTGGAGATAGATCCCGTCTCCTTCGGTGAGGGGGACGACATGAGAAAAGCTCGGAGGATCAAGATGATCTCCGAAGGAGGAGCCTTTTCGGGAGCTCGGCTCCGGCCCGGTCGACGAAGAGAATGTTTCTGATGAGGAAGACTGGGGGGGGGCTCCCGAAGAGCTCCCCGACTTGCCGCTTCCCGGAGAGAACAGACCGCCGAGGAGACCGTGGGGGTTGTTGAAGACGGAGGGGTCGCAGGCAGAAAGGGCCAAAAAAAGAACAAGAATCAGGGGAAAGGCTCCGGAAACCCTCTGAAAAATGCTCTTCCCCTCCAATCCCGACTCCTTCTCCAAACCGCCCTTTTAAGCCCCTCCCCGTCTCGACCCATTGCCTGCGTGGTGCATCCCGGGAGGTTCAATGGTATAATTCTAAGTGAGTTCGCCTGATTTGTCATCACGCACGGTCACTATCGTGAAAAACACACAAAAATGCCTCACGGAGGCTTAAATGAAGCTCTATTTTGGCTCTGACCATGCGGGCCGCGAACTCAAGGACGCTCTCCTCTCCCATGCCGCGAAGAAGGGGATGTCCGCCCTCGACCTCGGCACCGATGCCGACCTCTCCGTGGACTATCCCGACTATGCCAGGGCGGTGGGAGAATCCGTTCTTGCCGAGCCCGGATCTTTCGGGGTCCTCGTCTGCGGGACCGGAATCGGGATGAGTATCGCCGCCAACAAGATCCACGGCATCCGGGCCGCACTTCTCTACAACGAGGAAACCGCCCGCCTTGCCCACCAGCACAACAATGCCAACATCGTCGTCTTCGGAGGTCGCGAGGTCTCCGAAAAGGATGCCATCTCCTGGCTCGATGCCTTCCTCTCCGCCACCTTCGAGGGAGGGCGCCACGGACGCCGGATTGAAAAAATTGCGGAACTGGACAGAGTCAGGCACTAAACGCATCTTTTAAAAGGCCTTTTGACAGGCCACAACACACGGCCCCGCCCCCAAACCGAGAGGAATACTGCCCCATGCGCTGGCTCGAACAGAAGGACCCCGAAACCTATCAGGCGATCATGCAGGAAGTCGAACGGGAACAGGACCGCCTGATCCTCATCGCCTCCGAAAACTATGTCAGCCCCTCCATCCTCGAGGCGGTGGGTTCGGTCATGACAAACAAATACGCCGAAGGATACCCCGGGCGCCGCTACTACTCCGGATGCGAGGCGGTCGACAAGGTCGAGGAGCTTGCCATCTCCCGGGCCAAGTCCCTCTTCGGCGCCGAGCACGTCAATGTTCAACCCCATTCGGGCTCCCAGGCGAACATGGCGGTCTACCTTGCCGCCATCCGCCCCGGCGACACCATCCTCGGCATGAATCTCTCCCACGGGGGTCACCTGACCCACGGAGCACCGGTCTCCTTTTCGGGCCACTACTACAAGGCGGTCTCCTACGGGGTTGACCCGAAGACCGGCCTGATCGATCTCGACCAGGTGAGGACGCTTGCCCGGGAACATCGCCCACGAATCATTATTGCCGGGGCGAGTTCCTATCCCCGGACGATCGACTTTGACGTGTTTCGCGAGGTCGCCGACGAGATCGGCGCCGTCTTCCTCGTCGACATGGCCCACATCTCGGGTCTCGTTGCGGCAGGCCTTCACCCCTCGCCCTTCCCTGTGGCCGATTTCGTAACGACTTCGACCCACAAGACCCTCCGCGGACCGCGGGGCGGAATGGCCTTCTCCCGGGAACCCCTGGCGAAGGCTCTCGACAAGGCCGTCTTCCCGATGATGCAGGGAGGCCCCCTCATGCACGTGGTCGCAGGCAAGGCCGTGATGCTTCGGGAGGCCATGGACCCCTCCTTCCGCGACTACATGACCCGGGTCGTCGAGAACTGCCGCGTCCTGGCCAAGACACTGACGGACGGGGGATATACGCTCCTTACCGGGGGAACGGACAACCACCTCCTTCTGATGGACCTCAGGACCCAGGGACTCACCGGGCGCGATGCCGAGCAGTTTCTTTCGCAGGCCGGAATCTTCGTCAACAAGAACGGCGTCCCCTTCGACGACAAACCCCCTACCGTCACAAGCGGCATCCGCATCGGAACGCCGGCCGCAACTACCCGCGGGCTTGGCACCGAGGAGATGCGCCATATAGGTCTGTGGATATGCGAGATCCTCGACAGCCGGGGCAAGGAGGACGTCACCCGGAAAGTCGCGGACCAGGTCCGGGAGCTTCTCGGACGCTTTCCCATCTACGGGGAGATCCGGAGGAGCGGCTCCGTCCACGTTCGATGAACTGCCCCTTCTGCCGCGTCCCCGACTCCAAGGTCGTCGACTCCCGCCTGACATCCGACGGCCGGGGGATCCGGCGCAGGCGCGAATGTGTGGTCTGCCATAACCGCTTCACAACCTACGAATGGGTGCAGGAGTCGGCACCGGTCGTCGTCAAGAAGGACGGAAGGCGGGAGCCCTACGACAGAAAGAAGCTTTTCGAGGGCCTTCGCCGCGCCTTCCAGAAACGCCCCATCTCCACCGACGCCATCTCCGGCATTGTCGACACGATCGAGCGCATCCTCTCTGAGATCCCCTCCCAGGAGATCGCCTCCCGCCGGATCGGTGAACTCGTGATGGAGCACCTCTCCCGGGTCGACCACGTGGCCTATGTCCGCTTTGCCTCCGTCTACAAGAGCTTCCGCGACCCGGAAGAGTTTGCCCAGGAAATCCTCCGGCTCAAGAGTGGATCCGACACCCGTCCCCTCTGAGGGCCCGGGGCTCCTGAGTGTCCTTCCCTTCGACGGGATCCCCGAGACCCCTCTGCTCACCTACCGATGCCCCGATCGTCTCGGAGAGATCCTCCCCGGAACCCGCGTGGCGGTCCCTCTGGGCCGGCGGACCGTGGCAGGACTCGTCTGGTCGACCTCTGCGCCCCCCTTCGACGGCGCTCTCCGCGAGATTTCCGAGGTTCTGGATCCCGCTTTGGTCTTCCCGTCCGTTCTTCATCCTCTCGTCACCTTCGCATCCTGGTACTACAAGCTCCCCCTGGGCCTACTGGCGCGATTTGCTCTCCCTTCCTCGCTTGGCCTGCCCAAGCCTCTTCCCGCCCGTTTCTGGAAGGAGTACGACGCCCCTCTCCCGGAGATCCGGGAGGAAGCGATCGACCTTCCTCCTCTCTCTTTTGCCCAGGCTGCCGCTTTTTCCGCCTGGAACGAGGGCCGGCGGGAGGCCTTCGCCCCCTTTCTTCTCCAGGGGGTGACCGGTTCCGGCAAGACCCGCCTCTACCAGGAGATGGTCCGCTCCGTTCTTTCGGAGGGAGGGTCCGTTCTTGTCCTGACTCCCGAGATCGGGCTCGTCGCCCCCCTTCTCGCCGCCATGCTCCGAATCTCTCCGCTAGCGGAGGGAGTTCACAGCGGTCAGACACCGGTCCAAAGGGCCCGAGCCTTCGCCCGCATCCTATCCGGGAAGGTTCCGGTGGTTGTCGGACCCCGCTCCGCCCTCTTCTCCCCTCTCGAACGGCTGGGGCTCATCATCGTCGACGAGGAGCACGACCCCTCCTACCAGGCCCACGAAGGGCTCTCCTTCAATGCCCGGAACATCGCCCTCCGCCGCGCCCAGGATCTGGGAATACCGATCGTTCTGGGGTCGGCGACTCCCCTCTCCGATACCCTCTTTAACGTCGCCTCCGGACGCTACCGCGCCCTTCGGCTTCCCGAGCGGATCGGCGGACTCTCCCTGCCCCCCATTTCCCTTATTCCCGCCCCAACAGGGGGCGACCCCCTGCCCGATCCCGTCGTAGAAAGGATCAACGGGGCCCTCTCCATCGGGGGGCAGGCGGTCGTCCTCTTAAACCGGCGAGGCTACGTTCCCACCCTGCTCTGCCGCTCGTGCCATACGATCCTCTCCTGCCCCTCCTGTGCGGTGAAACTCGTCCTTCACAAGGTTCCCGACCGGAGGATGATCTGCCACGCCTGCGCCTCCTCCTTCGCCGTTCCCTCCCTCTGCCCCTCCTGCCTGAGCCGGGATCTCGAACTCCGGGGAACGGCCACGCAGAAGCTCGAGGAGCTCCTTCAGCGCCGATTCCCGGAGGCAACCATCGTCCGTCTCGATGCCGACCTGGCGAGATCTTCGGAGGAGAGCCTTCTGCGATTTCGGGAGGGGGAGGGAGATATCCTCGTGGGGACCCAGGTCGTAGCCAAGGGACACGATCTTCCCAGGGTAACCTACGGGGTCGTTCTCGAAACGGACGGGATGCTGGCCTTTCCGGACTACCGCGCCTCGGAGCGGGCCTTCGGCCTGATTCTCCAGCTCGCAGGGCGCGTCGGCCGGCATCGGGCGGGGGGCCAGGTCGACATCGTGACGCGGGACCCCGACAACCCGATTCTCGGATGGGCAAAAAACTACGATCAGGAGGCCTTCTACGCCCATGTCCTCGCCGAAAGAAAGCTTTTGGGCTATCCCCCGTTTGCGCGCCTGGCCTCCGTCATCCTCTCGTCGGCGAGCGAAGAGCCGATCCGGGAGGCCCTCGCAGAAAAGGAGCCCTTCGGGAGATTCCCTCAGGGGGACGGGATCTACGGACCCATCCCGGGACTTCCCCCGAAGCTCAAAAACCGCTACCGGGCCCAGATCGTCATAAAGGCCCCGTCCATCAGGACGGTCCACGAGCGGCTCGAACGAATACGGAGCCACTACCGGGCCAGGGGGAAGATCCTTGTGGAATGGCAGATCGATCCCTTCGATCTCGCCTGAGGGCAGG
>DAHXNG010000088.1 GCA_027366615.1 Nitrospirota bacterium
GGAGACCACGGGGATCCTGAGACTTCTGGCTAAGAGGACGATCCCCCGGGCAATCTCTCCCTGGCCGCTCACAAGAACGATCGGCGCCTCGTCGACCCCCGGAAGATAGCGAAGCGCAATGGAGAGACTCATCCGGTCGGAGCTCTCCAGAGGATCGCCTTCAACTCCTTTCTCCGCCGGAGTCATGCCGGACCTCCCGGGCCCTTCCCTGTCAGTCGAAGGGTGAGGGAGGTCCCGGGGTAGACACGAAGACTTTCTTCCAGGAGGGCCTTGCGGGCAAGAACGTGGTCGCAAAAGGACTGGGGAAGGGCCCGTCCTGTCAGGGAAATCCCCCCCTTCGGGAGAAATTGCCCCATCAGGCGGATGGACTCTTTGGGAGATTTTCCGTCGGGACCCTCCCAGGGAATGTCGAGCGTGAAGCTGATTACCGCACTTTCCTTGCCCTCCCCCCCCTCCCCCTCGGGAACATACCACCGCACCGAAAACTCGATCGTCCGCCCCGGAAGATAGGCAGGCCATGCCACGACCGGCCCCGCTCCCAGTGTGCCATGGCTCCTGAGCGCCCCTCTTTCATTGACTGACTCCTCCCCCCGAAGCTCTTCCGGAAGGGAAGGCAAGGATCCCGACTGCCAGCGCCCCTCCTTTTCCAATGGGGGAGAGAGCGGGGTGGATGGGGCGGTTCCGGGGGCCGACTCCCTCAATTCGAGCCCGACGGCCTCATGCCGGGAGAGAAGAAGCGGCGAAAAAAAATGGATAGTCGATCCCTTGGCGGAGAAGACCCATTCGAGGTGGTCCCCTTTGCGGGTGACCGCCACATCGACGGACGCTTTTTTTGCAGAAGAGGCGGCGGAGTCGAGCATTTTTGCCAGGACTTTCGCGGGTTCGGGGGGAAGCGGAAGAAATCGCAGGGGACCGGGGGCATCTCCTCCGAAGAAGGCCTTCGCAAGGATTTCCGGGGAAAGGGAGGTCTTGACCGTCCCTTTGGGGAGAGCCGCCCTCGAGAGGTCGAGGAGCCAGAAAAGTAACTCGAAGGGCCTCGAGTCCCGGGTCGAGGAGGGAGGTGGCTGGCTATGTCCGACGGGATCCATCAATCCCCCCTACGTTATGCCGGGAGTCTCACGGGAGCTGACTCCCGGGAACGGGGCGCACACGAGAGATCCCGGACTCGTCACTTGGATCCGTGCGCACCCCTATCCTGCCTGGCCGACCCTCTCCATGGACAAAAGGAAGGAGACCTCCCCCTCGCTTCTCCCGATCGCCTGGGCGATATCGGGAACGGAATGCCCCTCGCGCGAGAGGGCGAGAACCGTCTCCTTGAGCGGCATATCCCTGTCGGGAACCTTGACGGGGGTCTCTTTAGCGACATCATCATCGCCGGGGAGAATGAACATGCCCCCTTCCTCCTGCCCGGCAGGGGAGGCCGCCTCCCCCGGATCAGCAGGGCGGGGAGCGGGCGGGACAGCCTCCCGCATGCGGGCAAGCTCATCGACCAAAGACTCGATGTCGTAGAAGAGAACCTGAAGCTCTGCCCGCATCTGCTCGGCATCCCGTATCAGGGATTCAAACCGCTTCCTCTCCCTGTCCTGCTCCTTTCGGAAAGCCTCTTCCTCCTCCCGCACCCGGGTGACAGAAGAGGAGTCCCGAGAGATGTCAGGAAAGGAAGGAGTGTCGTCAGCCTGGACCTTCTTCCGATTTCGCAGGGTCTTTCGGACCATTTTGACCCGGACCAGCAGGACGACTCCCATGATGATCAGGATGGCATCGACCATGCCGGTGATCACCTCAAATTCCGAAAGCCCCATCCTCTCTCCCGTCATCAGGCCTCGATATCGAGGCGGTGGCGTGGCATTTTTCTCCCGCGACTTCCGCCCCTTCCGGAAAAACGTCCGTTCTTCCCGACAGGATACTCCGATTCCTCCTCTTTCTCCACATTCTCTCCCGTCCCATCGTTTTCCCCAACGGGGGAGGCAGGACGGATTCCCTCGACGGGAGGGGGCTCAGGACTCTCCCCGAAGCGCCTGGGGGTCGCCTCTTCGGGACGCCCCTCCTCCTTTTTTTGCTCGCGAACCCTCTCCGACACCAGAGCCGGCGACTGTGCAATCACCTGTTCGAGACCCACGACGGGCAGAATGGCCATGGACGACCTCCCTCAAATTTTCGGCGCCGGAAGCTCGGTCGGAACCGGCGGGACAGGGGAGGGAGAGGATGGAGGGGCAGGAGCTCCGCCTCCCCCCATATCGGTCGGCGCAATCCCCTCGACCGGCGAGGTGACAGCAGGAAT
The DNA here is from genome assembly GCA_027366615.1 of Nitrospirota bacterium. Lineage (GTDB taxonomy): Bacteria > Nitrospirota > Leptospirillia > Leptospirillales > Leptospirillaceae > UBA4572. The sequence goes on from DAHXNG010000088.1 coordinate 2,282, forward strand.
CGCCTCGGGAGACGGACCGACATCAGGCTGCTTTGTCTTCAGCACCACGATCTCGACCCGCCGGTTCTTCTGGCGATTTTCGGGGGTCGTATTGGGGACCAGGGGACGATACTCTCCGTAACCGGCGGCGCTGCCGCGATGGGGGTCGAGCGGCCCCAGTCCGATCAAAGTTGTCAGGACATTGACAGCCCGCATCGAGGAGAGGACCCAGTTGTTCTTGTAGCGGCCGCGGATCGGAACATTGTCGGTATGGCCCTCGACCCGGATATCCCGTTTTGACTTGGAGAGAAGGCCCGCGATGTTCTTGAGAACAGGCAGCGCCTGTTTTCGAACGCCCGCATGGCCCGTCCGGAAGAGAAAGGCCGCCTGGATCTGAATACGGATCCCCTCGCTCGACTTGACGACCTTCATCGCTCCGTGCGAGGAGGACTTGTCCTGGACAAGCTGCATCGCGCGGAAAAGGACGGTCTTGACCTTGGGATTGGCCTTTCCGGGAGTGACCCGGCTGTGAGGGATGATCACATGCATGTGGGCGGTGACGGTCTGGTGGGTAAAGGTCGCGACGATGGCGTTCGAGAGAACCTTGTACTTTCCCGTATTCACCGCTGAGATGGCATACATCATCACAAAAAAGGTAAACAGGAGAGTGATGAAGTCGGCGTAAGAGACGAGCCACCGTTCGAGGTTTTCGTGCTCCTCGTGTTTGGCCTTCTTTGCCATGGCAACTCTCCCCTCCGGATCAACCGGAGGGGCTACTTGCCCTTCCGGTAGGTTTGTTCATACTTGACGCGCTCGGCGTCATTGAGAAATCCCAGAAGCCTCTCTTCGATCATGCCGGGGTTTTCTCCCTGGCCGATGCCGACAAGGCCGTCGACGATAATCTCCCTCAGCTTCGCCTCGCCCCGGCCCTTGAGCTTGAGCTTGCCTCCGATGGGGAGGTAGGCCAGGTTGGCCGACCCCACACCGTAGACCGTGGCGACGAAGGCGGTGGCGATCCCTTCGGCGAGCTTCGCCGGATCCCCCATGTTGCTCATCACGTGGATCAGCCCCAGAACGGCCCCGAGGATTCCGATGGTCGGCGCATACCCTCCCATCGACTCGTAGACCTTGTAGACGACCCCCTCCTCCTCTTCGATATAGTGGGCCTCCACCTCGAGGGCCTCCCGAACCTTGGAGATCTCCGTTCCGTCCATCACCATCCGGACCCCCCGGGCGAAGTAGGGATCCTCCTTGATCTCCGGATCCTCGAGATGGGCCTCAAGCTTCAGGAGCCCTTCCTTCCGGCTCGTCTTCGAGAGATCCTGGATCTTCTGGATGATGGGGCCCGGATCGGCGGACTTCGAGAAGAAGATCCTGGGGGCCATCTTGAGCGACTTGATGATGAAGTTCAGGGGGAACTGCAGAAGTGTCGCCCCGAAGGTCCCCCCGAAGACGATCATGGCAGCCGTCGGCTGGAGAATGGTCGAGAGAGGAAGCCCCTCGAGGGTCGCTCCGAGAAGGATCGCCCCGAGCCCGATTACAAGTCCCAGGATCGTTGTAATGTCCATCCGGCTCCCCTAGCCTGCCTGAGTCATCTAGCGCCTGCCGGCATCCCGCTGAATCGTCTCCAGAAGATTCGGCAGGTTGAGGAGAACGACGAGCCTGTCGCCGAGGTGGGCCACCCCGGCCATCACGGCATCGAGAACGTTGCCCAGACCGATCCCCTCGTTGTTCTCGATCTTGTCCCGGCCGATACGGATGACCTGAAAGACCTGGTCGACAGCCAACCCCACCATGACTCCCTCCTGGAAGACGACAATCGTCCTGGCCTCTTCGGGATCGGTGCTCGACGGAGGAAAGCCAAAGCGCTTGCGGAGGTTGATGACCGGCAGGATCTTTCCCCGGAGGTTCATGACCCCTTCAACGAAATAGGGGGCTTTCGGCACCCGGGTCACGTCAGAGATCCGGTTGATCTCCCGCACGTTCATCACATCGAGCGCATACTCCTCCTCCCCCAGCTTGAAGCTGACGAGCTGGAGAATGCTTTCGCCGAAGTCCACCATGCCTGGAGTCGCCGTCCTTTCAACGGCCAGCTCTCCTCTATCACTCACGGGAACGACTGCCGTTTCCATCTTTTCCATCCCTTGCTCCTTCGGATTGCGAAACGTTCCCTAGACCTTGAATCTGGAGAGATACAAGTTGAGCTCTTCCATCTGCTTCTGAAGGCCCTCTCCGGAATCGACCGCCGCCGAGACATTGGAGACCGTCTCCCGGGCATCGTGGGCGGTCTGGTCAACCACCTTCCCCACATGCTCGATCGATCGGGTCTGTTCTCCCGTTCTTTCGGCGATCTGGTTGACCCGGCCCGAGACATCGGAGGCCGATGCGACAATGCGCGAGAAGACATCGGCCGTCTTCTGGGTCTCGACGATCAGGAGCTTCATCTCCTTCGAACCGCGGTCCATGACCTTCACCGACTGGTCTGTCAGCCCCTGGAGCTGGGAAATTGTCTCGGAGATCTCCCGGGTGGAGCGGGTCGTCCGCTCGGCAAGCTTCCTCACCTCGTCGGCCACCACGGCAAATCCGCGCCCCTGCTCTCCGGCCCTCGCCGCCTCGATCGCCGCATTGAGTGCCAGAAGATTGGTCTGTTCGGCGATTTCATTGATGATGCTGACGATCTGGGAGATCTGGTCGGAGCGCTTTCCGAGGTCGAGGATCTTTTCTCCCGCCTCGAGGATCACCGTTTCGATCCGGCTGAGCTCGCGAACCATCTCGGAGACGGTCTCTCCTCCTGCGTTGGCCTCCTGGCTTGCCCGCATCGAAAGGTCCGAAGCCTGGCGGGTCACCAGTGCCACATCGGCCAGGGAGCGGCCCAGATCGTCGACCGCCTTCTTCGCCGAATCGATCTGCTGCATCTGGGTTGTCGCCTTCCCCCGGATGATCTCAAGGGAGCCGATCATGTTCTTCGACCCCACCTCGACGCAGGAGGATTCGTTGGTCACCTTTTTGACCAGGTCGCGCAGATGTTCGACCATCCGGCCGAAATGATTGACGAGATCGCCCACCTCATCCCCGACATGGCTCTCCATCTGCTGGGTGAGGTCGCCCTCCGCCGTCCGCTCGATGACCCGGACGAGCCCCTCGATGGGCCTGACCGCCATGGTCCGGATAAAAAAGGTCAGGATCAGAAGAAGGATGCCGACCGTTCCCAGCGCATACCCCGCGGCCTGCAGCTTGAGCTTCGCAAGATCCCCTTCGAAGGAGCTCCGCTCCATACTGACCCTGAGAACCGCCATGGTCGGCTCGTTGGAGGCATAGCCGTGGCAGAGGGCGCAGTTCTTTTCGTACCGGATCGGAAACAGCCTCGTCAGGACTGGCTTACCATCGACCACTTCGTTGTAAGTCGCCGACCTGGCATACTTCACAACGTCCTGAAAGCGGGACTTTTGGAAGATTGCCCTCTCGTCGTGGACCGGGTGCGAAAAAAACATCCGGGGAGAGTACGCCTTGTAGTGGCGCCATGCGTTGACCCTGTTGATGGTGGCATTGTCGTAAAAGGACTGGGTGCCATCGGAACGGAGCACCTGGACCCGGACAACCCCCGGCAACGACTTCTGATCTAACACGAGCTTCTGTGAGAGGGCCGGGGCATTGACCGAGTACATGATCGTGCCAAGCCCCCGGACGATCGACTGGCCCATCATCGTCATCTTCCCGGTCTCTATCCGGGAGAGGTCCTCCTTGGCCGACCGGTAGAAGAGCGTGTAGGTCACACCGAGGACGAGAACAAGGGCTAGAGCCGTCGCGATACCGAGCTTGACCGAGAGGCGCATGCGCAGATGGTGTCTGCGTTCCTCCATTGTTTTTCCTCCTCGTGGTGGCCGGCCCCCCCGGCCATGAGTGCGAAGTCACCCCTTAAGCGGGTGGGTCGCACCAGTCAGATCCGACTATAACCCATTGCCAAGCATTGCCGGTTCTCCCGCCCCCACCCGGGGAGAGCTCGTCTTGAGCCTGAGAGAGACATCCTGGAGGATCTCCCCCACGTCAAGAATGATGACGACCTTCCCGTCTCCGGTGATGGTCGCCCCCGCGAGCCCGCGGATTCCTGCAAGGATGGGCCCCATGGACTTGATGACCACCTCTTCCTGGTAGGGGAGGCGATCGACCACGAGGCCGAGATTCTTCGATCCGATCTGAACCACCACAACGTAGGTCCCGGCTGGCGTGCTCCCCGCCTCCTCCTGCGGCACCTTGAACTCGTCCCGAAGGCGGATAAGGGGCAGAACCTGCTGGCGGAGGTTTAACACCTCGCTCCCTGAAATGGTCTTGATGTCCTTTTCGGTAATCTTGACCGTTTCCACCACGCTGGCCAGCGGGATCGCGTAGGTCTCGGGAAGGATGGTCACCATCAGCGCCTGGATGATGGCGATGGTCAGTGGCAGGCGGATCGTGAAGGTCGATCCAAGCCCCTTCTGGGTTGAGACCTCCACCGATCCATTGATCTTGCTGATGTTGGTCCGGACGACGTCCATCCCCACACCCCGGCCCGAGACGTCGGTGACCTTGTCCGCCGTCGAGAATCCCGGAAGGAAGATGATGTTGACCGCCTCGCCGTCGGTCATCCTCCGGGCGTCGTCTTCCGATATGATGCCCCGCTCGACCGCCTTTTTCTTGACCTTTTCGACATCGATCCCCCGCCCGTCGTCAACGATCTCGATAACGATGGAGTTCCCCTCCTGATAGGCGGAGATCCGGACCACCCCTTCGGCATCCTTCCCCTGGGCGATACGGTCGTCGGGAAGTTCGACTCCGTGGTCGATCGAGTTCCTGATGATGTGGACGAGGGGATCCCCGATCTCCTCGATCACGGACTTGTCGAGTTCGGTCTCTTCACCGACGAGCTCGAGCCGGATACTCTTTCCCATCTTGCGGGAGAGGTCGCGAACCATGCGGGGAAACTTCCCCAGAACCTTCTTGATCGGCTGCATCCGGGTCTTGATCACGGCGGTCTGGAGGTCGGTCGTCACCCGATTGAGCTGGGAGATCGCCTCGGCCACCTCCTTGATCCTTTGCTCGAAGTCGACCACCCCGTCAACATCGCCCGAGAGCTTCACGAGCCTGTTGCGTCCCAGGACGAGCTCGCCGACTAAGTTCATCACGCTGTCGAGACGGCTGATCTCCACCCGAATCGTCTGATCGGACTCCCCGGCTCCTTCGGTGGCCTTGGCCCCTGCGGGAGCCTCTGCCCCCTGGGCCTCCTCCCGGGAGGCGGCCGGCGTGACGCGCTGGGGGCCGGAGGGCTCCGGCGGCTGAGGCCGGGCAACAGGGGGAGGAGGCGGCGGGGGGGGCGGCGGTGCGGCGGGAGGGGCCTCCGGGGATTCGGCCGAAGCCGGCAAGAGGGAAGAGGCGTCAGAAGAAACCCGGTCGATCGCCTGCTCCTCCCGGACGGCGGCCGCCATCTCCTCGCCTCCGGACGGCTCCTCTTTGCCTCCGTCGCCGCTTCCGGCATCTTCTCCCCACTGGAGGAGAAGATCGAGCTTCATGTTGATCCCCTCGATGTCGACGTCGGCCTGCTCCCCGCTCTTGACCTCGTTTACCAGGACCTTGAGTGCGTCCATCGCCTCGAGAATGATGTCGATGACGGCGGGCTCGGCACGCATGTTGCCGCTTCTGAGCTGATTGAGAACATTTTCCGCATGGTGGGCGACCTCGACAATCCGGGTCAGATTGATGAATCCGGCGGAACCCTTGATGCTGTGAGCGGTCCGGAAGATCTCGTTTAAGAGCGTCTTGTCTTCAGGATTGTTCTCGAGCTGGACAAAAAAGTTGTCGAGCCCTTCGAGCATCTCCGTGGCTTCCTGAAGAAAGTCCTGGACGATCTCCTTCATCTCGTCGTTATCGAAGCCATCCCCCATGACGATCTCCTCCCGCGGGTCCTACGCTTATTGACGTTGCCTATTTTTCCTTGAAAATCTTCTTGATCTTCTCGTCGAGTGTCGCCACGGTGAAGGGCTTGACGATATAGTTCGACACTCCCGCCTTGATCGCCTCCACGATGTTCTCCTGCTTCGCCTCGGCCGTCACCATGAGAAAGGGAATATCCTTGATCTGCGGCGTGGCGCGCACCTTCCGGAGGAGGTCGATTCCCGTCATGTTCGGCATGTTCCAGTCACTGACGACAAATTCGAACTTCTCCACAGACAGGCGATCGTAGGCCTTCTGGCCGTCTTCAGCCTCCTCGATGTTCGTGAAGCCGATCTGGCGCAACGTATTTTTCACGATCCTGCGCATCGTGGAAAAGTCGTCCACAACCAGAACCCTCATCCCAAAATCGATCATCGAAACTCCTTCCTCGAAGGCATTGGAGGGGCCAGACGGCACCCCTTTGTGATCTTATCGGACAGACCCGTCATTTACCTGAGCCATTTTTATTTTCCCGCGTACCCTGGCTCCGTTTTCTCTCGTCGAGAAGATCCCGGATCGTCCTGAGCGCCTGCGAGTGTATCTGGGAGACCCGGGACTCGCTGACCTCGATGACCTGGGCAACCTCCTTCATCGTGAGCTCTTCGTAGTAATAAAGGGTCAGGACCAGACGCTGCTTTTCCGGGAGGGCATCAAGGGCTCCGGAGAGAGCCTCGATGGCTTCCCCGTGAAGGAGGCGGGAGAGCGGATCCTCGTCCTTTGGCCCCGGAATATGCTCTCCGAGGGACTCCCCTTCCGTCTCGTCCGGACCGAAAAAGTCGTCGAGAGAAAGGACAGGATGCGGATCGATCTCCAAGAGAAGATTTTCCAGCTCCTCCGGAGAGAGGCCAAGGCGCATGGCGAGCTCGGAGGCGGACGGATGGCGCCCCAATTCCCGTTCAAGGGCATCCCGGGCCGCCTGAACCTCCGACTGCTTCTCCCGGATCGATCTCGGAACCCAGTCCATCGAACGGATCTCGTCGAGCATTGCCCCCCGGATCCGATGTTCGGCCATGGTCTTGAACTTGAGGCCCCGGGACGGATCGAAACGGCGAGCGCTTTCGACAAGGCTGTGAAGCCCCACGCTGATCAGATCCTCCACCCCCAGTTCGGGCGGAAGCCGATGGGAATAGCGCATGGCATGGTACTTGATCGTGCCGGCGAATTCCTTGATCATCTGATCGTCAAGTTCCAAAGGCCTCTCTCCACACACGCGGCCCCCCCGTTTAAGGGGAGGCATCATCCTCCGGATCCACCCTTTCCCCCCGAGATTTCAGGCCGGACGGGCAGACGAATTTTTTCACTTCTGATCATTCTATCCATTCGCTGGGGACTTCACAATAAGCGCACTCCACATCCGGACAAAGCCGCTATCGGGGTCCGTCCCCGGAAGAGGGCTCCCCGGCTGCAATAAGACGCTTCATCCACAGGCCCACACCTCCCTCGCCTCCTTCGCGGGGAGGACGGGAGAGGAGTGTTCGGACAATCTGCTCCATGGCCTTTGAAAAGGGCGCACCGGGGAGCATCTCGGCGATCGCGCGCTGGGCGCGGACCGCCTGGGTCAGAGAGGGGTCCGCCGGGAGATGGCCGGCAAAGGAGAGCGACAGTCCGGGCAGGTAGCTGTCCGCCACCTTCGAGACAAGGTCGAAAAGGCCGATCCCCTCCTGCCGGTCCCTGACGATGTTGGCGAGGAAGAGGAAGGGCTTTTCCGGCTGTCGTTTGAAGAGGACCTTCATGAGGGCAAAGGCATCGGTCCGGCTGGTAGGCTCGGGAGTGACAACGACAAGCGTCTCGCGGCTCGCGAGATTGAAGGTCAGGACATTTTCCGAGATCCCGGCGCCGGTATCGATCAGGAGAACATCCAGCCCCATCGAGAGATTCTCAAACTCCTCGAGAAGACGGAGGTTCTGCTCCGGGGAGAGGCTGGTCATCTCCTCCACCCCCGAGGCGGCCGGAAGAATGAGTATGCCTCCCGGGCCCTCCACAAGGATTTCGTGCAGGCGCATCCTCCCCATGAGCACGTCCTGGAGGGTATGGGTAGCACGGATGTTAAAGAGGACGTCCATGTTCCCGAGCCCCAGATCGGCGTCGAGGACCATGACCCGAAGGCCAAACCGCGTCGCCATGATATAGGCCATGTTGGCCGACACATTCGTCTTTCCGACGCCCCCCTTGCCGCTGGTAATCGAGATCACCCGCGGAAGGTGAAGCCGCCTCCCTCCCGACATACCGACTTCCCCGCCTCTAAGCCCGGACGCCTGATCCATCGCAACTCCATCCTTCAATCATCCATTCCGCAAGGCGCCCCCCATGGGCAACCTCGATATCCTCTGGCACCTTCTGGCCCGTCGCCACGTACGCAACCGGAAGACGGCCATGGGCCAGAAGACCATAGAGCGATCCGAGAGTGCCCGTTTCGTCGATCTTCGTCACAACGAGAGCCTCCGGCCGTATTTTCTGGTAGGCGGCGGCCGTCCGTTCGAGATCCTCCGACTTCTGTCCCGCCGAGATGACCAGGACGATGGACAGATCCCACTCCTGGCAGGTCGAAAGAACAGAGAGAAAGGGAAGAAGCTCCTCTCCTCCCCCCTCGGAGCGCCCGGCAGAGTCAACCAGAATCACGTCGTTTTCCGAGAGGCGGGCGATCGATTCCGAGAGGCGCGCCGCGGTATTGGCGACCTCCACGGGAACGCCCATCAGGTCACCGTAGATCCGGAGCTGCTCCACCGCCCCGATCCGGTAGGTATCGAGGTTCAGAAGACCTACGCGCCTGCGGTGACGGGCGACCAGCCCCGCCGCGATCTTGGCCACGGTGGTGGTCTTTCCGACCCCCGTGGGCCCTACGAAAAGGACGACCTTCGGACGTCCGGGACGCCCCCCCTGTCCGACGAGGGAGCCGGTGACATCGACCTTCTGGGAGACGAGAAACTGCAAGAGAGACCGCACTTGGGCGGGGGTCCACTCGAGCGGCTGGTAGGAGAGGAGGCGGAATCCCTCGAGGAGCTCGAAGCGATCGGCCTCGGAAAATCCCGCCTCGACGAGAACCTTCCGGGCCTCCTCCTCCGGATCGAAGGGAGGTCCCGAGATAGCGGCCCCCTGGTCCGAGACCTCTCCGATGCGGGAGATCAGCCCGCGAAGAGCCTGGGAAGACCCGGCCCCCCACTCCCGCTCCATGCGCTCGACCATCTCCCGGAGCGCGTCCATCTCCGAGACGCGGACCCCGCCCGACGTCTCCTCTGGCGCCCCGGGAAGATGCTGGGCCCAGGGGGGATCGACCTGGGGAAGACCTGCCGTCACGACGACTCCCCCCCGGCTCCCGCCCGCGGCATCCGGGTGGACCTTGCGGGAGGAGAGGATCACCGCATCCCCCCCCAGCTCCTTCTTGACCTTCTTCAGGGCATCGTTCATGTCGGCCCCCTCGAACGTCTTGATCAACATCCTCTACGCCTCCTGATATCGTACGACATCCGACGACTGAATCGAAATATCCGCCGGAATCTCCTGAGGAGAAAGCACCGGCAGGGAGGGGAAGTATCTCTCCACGAGCCGGCGGATCCCGAACCGGGCCTGGGGCGCGACCAGAAGAACTCCCTGCACGCCTTTTTTTCCCTGGGATTCGAGAACCCTCCCCAGGTTGGTTAGCAATTTCTGGACCAGCCCGGGATCGAGGGCCAGGGGCCGTCCCGTCCCGCCCCCGCCGGAGCTCAGCGTCTTCTGGAGGAGCTCCTCCCATCGGCCGTCGAGACTGATCACCGGCAGCTGACGGCTCCGCCCCGCGAGATAGGGATTCACGATCGTCCGTCCGAGCCCCTGCCGCACCCCTTCGGCCAGAAGGGAAACGTCCTTGGAATCCCGTCCGGAGGCGATCTGGTCGGAAAGGCTTTCGAGGATCGTCCGCATGTCGCGGATCGAGACCCGTTCGGAGAGAAGGGCGTGGAGAACCGAGACCAGCGTCCCCAGGTTAATCTGGCCCGGGACAAGGTCCTCCACGAGCTTGGGATAGTCCTTGGCCAGGGCGTCGAGAAGACGCTGGGTCTCCTGACGTCCGACCAGTTCGTCGGCATGGGAGCGCAGAATCTCGGTCAGATGGGTCGCAAGCACGGTCACGGGATCGACCACGGTCAGCCCCGAGCCCTCGGCGCTCTCCTGATTTTCCGGGCTGATCCAGAAGGCCGGAAGCCCGAATGTCGGTTCCTTGACAGGAGTGCCAGAGATCCCCTCACTTGCCCCACCGGCATTCATGGCGAGCATGAAGCCGGGCTTGAGCTCCCATCGGCCCACAGGATTTCCCTTGAGGAGGATCAGGTACTCCTCGGGCTTGAGCTGGAGGTTGTCCCGGATGTGGATCGGAGGAATGATGATCCCGAGCTCACCCGCAAGCTGGCGCCGGATCCCCTTGATCCGTTCGGTCAGGTCGCCCCCCTCCCCTCCTTCAACGAGGCTCACGAGACCGTAGCCCACGTTGATCTCGAGAAGGTCGAGAGAGAGAAACTGCTCGATGTTCTCCGGGGTGGGCGGGACCTTGGCCTCCTCCTCCTTGCGGAGAGTTTCGGTTTTCTTCCGGTTCTTGCTGACCGACCAGGCAACCCCCCCAAGGATCCCCCCCATCATGAGGAAGGCCAGGTGGGGAAGGCCGGGAACCGCCGAGAGAAAGAGAAGGATCCCCGAAGCTCCGCCCATGGCCCGGCTCCGGGAGAAGAGCTGTTCTTGCATGTCGGTGCCAAGCTCGTTCTGGGAAGAGGAGCGGGTCACGACGATACCGGCCGCAACGCTCACGATGAGGGCCGGGATCTGGGCCACAAGCCCTTCGCCGATGGTCAGGAGCGTATAGACCTGAAGGGCGTCCCCCACCGCCATCCCCATAAGGAGCGTCCCGATAATGAGCCCGCCCACGATGTTGATGAAAAGGATCAGAACGGCGGCGATGGCATCGCCTCTCACGAACTTGGAGGCGCCGTCCATGGCCCCGTAGAACTCAGACTCCCGGGTCAGATCCTTGCGGCGCTTCCGGGCATCCTCCTCCTTGATCGCCCCCGAGTTGAGATCGGCGTCGATGGCCATCTGCTTTCCAGGCAGGGCGTCGAGGGTGAAGCGGGCGGCCACCTCGGCGATACGGCCGGCGCCCCGGGTCACCACTACGAAGTTGATCACCACGAAAATCAGGAAGATGACAAGGCCCACGGCATAGGAACCGCCGATCACGAAACGCCCGAAGGACTCGATCACGTGGCCGGCCGCGACCGTTCCGTTCTGGCCGTGGAGGAGGATGAGCCGGGTGCTCGCCACGTTGAGGGAGAGCCGGAAGAGGGTTGAAAGAAGAAGGATCGTGGGGAAGAGGTTGAACTCGAGGATGGACCGGGTGGTCAGCGCCACCAGGAGGATCACGAGGGAAAAGGCGATGTTGGTCGACAGGAGAAGGTCGAGCATGAAGGAGGGAAGGGGCACGATCATGATCGAGAGAAGTCCCACGACCCCGATAAAGACGAAGATGTCGGCCGACCGGCCCGCAAGAAGCGCTTTCATTTTTTATGACTCCCTGGTGGGGAGAGCTCCCCCGGATTTTTGATAGAGGATGGAAAGGATCCGTGCCACCGTCTCGTAGAATGTGAACGGGATCTCCCGGTCGATCGGACACTCCCGGAAGAGCCCCCGGGCCGTCGGAGGATCCTCGACGATCGGAACGCCAAGTTCCCGGGCCACATCACGGATGCGGAAGGCGACCTCGTCGGCCCCCTTTGCCACCACCACCGGTGCGACCATTGTCTCGGGATGGTATTTCAAAACGACGGCAAAGTGGGTCGGGTTGGTAATGACCACGGTAGCGCCCTTGATCTTCGACATCATGCGACGCCGCGCCATGGCCCTCTGGATCGACCGGATCCGCGCCCGAACATGCGGATCTCCTTCCGTCTCCTTCGTCTCTTCCTTGATCTCGGTGCGGCTCATGCGCAGCCCCCGCATCATCATGAAGCGCTGGAAGAGGTAGTCGCCGATGGCAAGGGCAAAGTAGAGCGGCAGAAATGAGACCAGAACCACGAAGGTAAAGTGGTAGAGGGCCCCCACCATCCTGTGGGCCCCGGTCTCCATCAGGGCCGGAAGCGTAAGCCAGTTCTCCTCGAGAGCATAAAAGAGAATGAGAAGCGAGATGACGACCTTGATCGTATAGCGGACAAGCTCCTCGAGAGCCCTCCAGGACAGGATACGCTTTACCCCGGCGGCCGGAGAGACCCGGTTCCATTTTATGGCGGCGGCCTTGGGGCTAAAGAGGATCCCCCCCTGGACAACGAAGGCCGCGATCCCGAAGACAAGGAACCCCCCGAAAAGGGGGAAGGTCTGACGCATCTCATGGAGGACGAGCCCCTTGACGAAGGGGGTGATCCCGTCGGGCGTCAGGGAGATCGTTCCGGAGTGGCGAAGGTAGAAAGCCATGTCGTCGCGAAGCCCCATCACAAGTCTCGCGCCGTAACTTGCCATGAGAACGAGCGACGCCATCAGGAAGAAGAAAAAGCCGACCTCCCGGCTTCGGGTGACCTGCCCCTCCTCGCGCGCCTTCTCGAGACGCCGGCTTGTCGGCTCTTCCTGCTTTAGCTGTCCGTCGTTCTCATTGTCCGCCATGGCCTGCCATCACTCTCACCAGATCGTCCAAAGTCGGGGCAATCCCGTCCATGGCCTGCCCCAGGACCGTCCCCAAAAAGGGGAGGCCCAAAAGTGTCAGGACGAGCCCGCCGATCACCATCACCGGAAGCCCCAGGGAGATCAGGTTCATCTGGGGCATCATCTTGGAGAGGAATCCCAGTACGAGGTTCAGGATCACCCCTCCCACGATGAAGGGAGAAGCAAGAACCAGGCCAAGAGACATCATGTGCCCGAAGAGATGTGTGATCCCGGAAAAATAGCTCCCGTCGAAGCTCGCACCGCCTACGCCGACGACATCGTAGGATCGGGCCAGGGCCCAGAGCATGGCATACTGGGCATTCGTTGCGAGAAAGATCAAAAAAGCCACCTGGGTCTGGAAGTTCCCGAGAAGGGGAACCTCGGCCACTCCGAGAGGATTGATGACGTCGACGATCCCGAATCCCGCCTGGACGCCGGCCAGCTGACCGCCCAGGGCCACGGCCGCAAAGATGAGGTAGGCCGCAAAGCCCATGGAGACCCCGACGACGAACTCGGTCAGGATCGAGAGCAGAAGGGCATCGTAGTCGGTATCCTTAAAGGCCATATGCCCCCCGACCACGGGGAAGAGAAGGGCGGAGAGCGCCACGGCTACAAGCCCCTTCACCTTCGCCGGCACCGCCCGGGAGTTGAAGGCGGGCATGGCGATCAAGACCCCGCTCGTGCGGGAGAGGATCAGGACGAAGAGCTCCGGATCCCACCGCGACAGGGAAAAGAGCGAGAGAAAGGGGCTGTTCACCGCACGAGCCCGGGAAGACCGGCAAAGATGCCGTGGGTGTAGTCCACCATGACCCGGACCATCCAGGGCATGAGCGCCAGGAGAACCCCCCCCACCGCCGCTACCTTGGGCAGAAAGGAGAGGGTCATCTCGTTGATCTGGGTCACCGCCTGAAGAAGGCTTACGACCACACCGACGACGAGGCTGACGAGAAGAACCGGAAGGGTGATGACGAGGGCGATCCGCATCGCCTCGTGGGTCATGTCGACCGCCGTCTGAATATTCATGGAATGCCTCCTTGGGGGACTAGTGGAAGCTCTGGACCAGTGAGCCCACGATCAGGCTCCATCCGTCCACGAGCACAAAGAGAAGGATCTTGAAGGGCAGAGAGACGACCGTCGGAGGAAGCATCATCATTCCCATCGACATCAGGACGGAGGAGACCACCACGTCGAGGATGAGGAAGGGCAGATAGATGAGGAATCCCATCTCGAAGGCGGTGGAGAGCTCGCTCACCACAAAGGCCGGGATCAGGACGTAGGTCGGGATGTCGTCGCGGGTCGCCGGACTTTCGGGAAGATGGGCGATCCGTTCGAACATGGCCAGATCCTTCTTCCTGACCTGCCGGAACATGAAGTCCCTCACCGGGGCCATCCCGCGGGCCAGCGCCACGTCGGGGGCGATCTGCTTGGCAAGATACGGCTGGATTGCCGTCTTGTTCATCGTCTGCCAGACCGGCGCCATGATGAAGAAGGTCAGGAAAAGGGAGAGGCCGACCATCACCTGGTTCGGTGGCACCTGGGCCGTGCCGAGCGCCTGTCGCAGGAAGGAGAGGACGACCACGATCCGGGTGAAGGAGGTCATCATCACCAGGATGGCCGGGGCCAGCGAAAGTACCGTCAGGAGCAGGAAGAGCTCGACGGTCATCGCCACCTGCGACGGCTCGGGGTTCCCGTTCCCGAATGAGAGATGGATGTCGGGAAGGGGGGCGACCGGCGCTACGGGCGCCACCGGGGGGAACTCTCCGGCAGAGGCCGTATGGAGGGCGATCAGGACGAAGAAAAGGAGCGGAAGAAGAAGCCGCAGTCCTTTCGCAAGAGACTTCAGACCGTCCACCGGGGAGCCCTTTCACGAGTTGTGCGTTCGCGGGAGATGGCTCCGATCCGGTCGAGCGCCTCGCGGACGGCCGCATCGAAGGAGGTCGGATCGCCCGCCTGGCTCCGTGATGGCTGGGGCTGGGGCGCCGCCACCGGAAGGGGCCGGGGGGGAGCGGAGGGAGGCACCTGGGGCCGGGACTGAACATTCTCCTCGACCTTCCCCAGAAGAGAGATCCCGGAGGGTGCCACCCCCACCAGAAAGGAGTTCCCGGCAACGCTCACCAGGGCGATCTGGGACTTGGGGCCGAGGCTTCGGGTCGACCGGATCTCGATCTCGTTCTCCCCCCGCCGGGGGGAGAGAAGTTTCTGCTTCTGCAGAAGCCGGACCAGCCAGACTCCGATGAGGAAGAGAGCCAGGACAAAAAAGAGCGAACCCAGGAGCTTGGCCCCGATCATCATCAGGCTGACCTCGTGTCCGTGGGATGGGGTGATCATCGTGCATTCCTCCGTTTTGCGTCCCTGACCGGGACGCCGTGGTTCCGGAGACCCCGGCGAATCCGGGGAGCTCCGCAATCAATGTTAGAGCCTTTTGACCCGATCGATCGGACTCACGATATCGGTGAGCCGGATTCCGTACTTGTCGTTCACCAGGACCACGTCCCCCCTGGCCACCAGCTGGTCGTTGATCAGAACCTCCATCGGCTCTCCCGCGAGCTTGTCGAGCTCGACTACCGACCCTTGCCCCAGCTGGAGCAGGTCCTTGATCAGCATGCGGGACTCCCCGACGCGAACCGAGATCGTGAGCGGCACGTCGAGAAGATAGTCGAGGGAAAGCGGAGCCTCGTGGGTCCGGGGAAGTGCCGGCTCCGTCGCCTTCTCCTCTTCGCTCTCCCCTTTTGCCAGGTCCTCTTCCCAGGCCCGTGCCAGGGCCTCCTCATCCAAAGGTTCTTCTGCCATTGTTCCTCCCGGCCCGATGGGCCTTCTTGTGGGGTATCTTCCGGGGACCGCCCGGGGGCGGCCGCACTTTACTGGACGACGAACTCCGTGAAGTAGACGTCGGTTACCTTGCCCGAATCAAGCCTGGCGTTGACCCGATGGCGGATGGCGTCCTTGAGGGAGAGCTTGCCCCCGGTCGTCTGAATGCTGTCGGCGGTCTGCGCGCCCAGAAGGATCAGGATGGCGCTCTGGATCTCGGGCATACGGTAGTCGATTTCCTTCGCCGTCACCGCCCGGTCGAGCTTCAGTGCGATCTTGACCTTGAGATACTGGGGAGCCGCCCCGGCAGGAGCCGACAGATTGACGACAAAGGGCTTGAGATCAATGATCGGATGATCCTTGATCATCTTCTCCATCTCCTTAGGGGTCAGCTGATGGTGCTGCTCGCCGCCGGAAGCCTTTTTTGCCGCTCCCTTCTTGTGGTGAAGGAAGAAGAAACCTCCTCCCCCCCCCAGAAGAAGCAGCACCGCCGCGGCGATGATAATCATCTTCTTCGACCCTTTTTTCTCTTCCTGCTTTCCCTCGCCCTCTTCCTCGGCCATCTCGCTCTCCCGATCGGGTTCCCATTGTGTCGCTCCGGCGGAGTTTCTCCTGAGCGTTGTCGCTTCTGCCCTATAATAAGCAATTCACATACCAAAACAAAAAAAGGCCCTCCGGAGGGATCTCCGAAGGGCCTCACAACGCCTATGTATCCTTTTAATGCAATACCTTACCCTATTCTTGTCAACAGGGTATTCATGAGCTGGTTGTCGGCCGAGATCACCGAGGCGTTGGCCTGGTATCCCCGTTCCGCCGAGATCATGTCAATCATTTGACGCCCGAGGTCGACGTTGGACTGTTCGAGCGAGTTGGCCAGAACCTGACCCCGCCCTCCCTGACCCGCACGACCGACATTGGCGATGCCGGAGCCGATGCTCTGCTTGTAGAGGTTGGCGCCGACGCTGACCAAACCGTTCGGGTTGTTGAAGGTCGAGACGGCGATCGCCCCGAGATTGTGCTCCGTTCCATTCGAGAAGGAGCCCACGATCCTCCCTGCCCTGTCGATTGCGATATTGGAGAGGTCCCCGGCCTTGTAGCCATCCTGGGTCTCCTCGATGGTGGTCGAGGGCTCGGCATACTGCGTAAGGTCGAGCACCTGCTGTGTCGTTCCGGACTTGCTGTTCTCCGCCACCTTCTGACCCGCCTTGGGGATATAGAGGGAGAAGTTGACCGGCGTCTTGGCCTTGTCTGTAAGGGCCATCGTGTAGGTCACGTTGTCCACTCCGTCGGGGGTCTTCGAGATCTTCGATCCCCCATAGTTCACCGTCTCGACATTCCCGTTGCCGTCGAAAGCGACACTCGCGACCATCCCCTTGAGGGTGACGGGCTTGCCTCCGCTTGAGGGCACATAGGAGACAGAGCCCCCCCCTTTTGACAGGGTCGCCCCGTCGAGAGTCGCCTCCACCGCCCAGACCCCGACCTGGTTTGTCGGGTGGAACTTGTAGGTGAGCAGGTGTTCGATCCCCAAGGAGTCGAAGATATTGCTCGACTTCGAGAAGGTCTTCCCGGTCTTTATTTTTTCCGTCATGTTCGCATCGAGGTTGATCCGCGAATAGACGTTCTGGGAGGCCTTGGGCGGAATGGTCGACTGGGGAACGCCCAGATCGCCCATCTTGGGCAGGATCTTGCCCCGGGCATCGGCCGAATATCCCTGGAGAATATGGCCCCCCTGGTCGACGATCTTTCCGTTGCGATCGAGGGAGAGGGCTCCGTTTCTTCCATAGAGGGTCGACCCATGGGTGTTGCGGAAGGAGAAAAATCCGTTCCCCTGGATGGCGAGGTCGAGGGCGTTGCTCGTGGTCTGAACCGACCCTTGAGTAAAGAGCGGCTCGATCGACTCGACGTAGACCCCGGAACCCGGCTGGGAGGGGCCGACGGCGTTGGATTTTCCTGCCAGGGTCTGACCGTAGATGTTGGCAAAGACCGCCCTTCCGGCCTTGAACCCGCTTGTGTTCATGTTGCTGATGTTGTTGCCGATGACGGACATGTCCGTTCCCATGGCCGAAAGACCGCTGTTGGCGACATACATGGACGACAGGATACTCATGGTCGATCCTCCTCAATAAAGGGTTGGTGCATTGGTGTGACTCTCTCGGCTCATTCCCCTTTGGGCGAGCCGTTACAGCGTATGGTGCATTGTGGGACCCGGACGTCCCGGCGACTTGGCATAGGCTCCGGGGGACGGCTTGGGAGGAATCAATGGAACTTTTGTCGGGAGCGGCGTCCTTCCCTGAAGAGATTCGGCAGGGGGGGCTTTCCTGGCCTTATGGCCCACCCCGACATGGGTGATCTGGGTCAGGTCCACCTTCTCTCCGTTAACCTCAAGCAGGGGCTTTTTCCCTGAAAAGACCACTCCCGTAACGACACCCGTCCGCAGGGGAGCGGCGGGAACGGGACGGTTCTTGGCATCCCTGGCCACCACCTCGAACTCGTACCCTCCTGCCGGAGCCTTTGTTCCCTTGTTCGAAAGGCCATCCCAGGCCACATGCTGATCGCCCGCATCCATGGGGCCCACCTTGAAGCTCCGCACAAGTGAGTGCCTGGCTCCGTATACGTAGACGGTCGCGTTGTGCGCCGGCCGGTCGAGATGGAAGACGAGAGTCGCCTCCCCGTGGGGGTCCTTGACGAACCGGTTCCCCTTCAGGAAGACCTCTCTCCCCAAAAATCCCACCATCTGAAGGGCGTCCGTCTCCCGCCCCTGGCTTGCCATTCCTTCCATCTTCTTGTTCATGTGGACGAGCTGGTCGAGCTGCGAGAACTGGGCAAGCTGGGAAGCGAACTTCCGGTTGTCCATCGGGTGGAAGGGATCCTGGTACTGAAGCTGCCGGATCATGATGTTCATATAGTCTTCCATCCCGAGCTTTTTCTTTTGCGGGGGAGGGAGTGCCGACGGAGAGAGTCTTTTTTCGGACTCTTTCCGGATTGTTGCAATTTCGTTTTGCTGGCTCTTGACGATCATGGCCTACTCCTTAAAATTCGAATGTTCAGGCGATGCGATGGTACCCGGCCGGCCGGGACAGGCCTCTGTCTCCGGCCGGAAGCGCGGAGAGAAGGTCTTCCGGCTCCTCGCTCGCATAGGAGGATCCGGCGGACCCTCCCCCGGCAAATCCCTGCCCCCCGCCCGGCTCCCGACCCGACTGGTTCGCCCCCTGCCGGAAAAAGGCCCCCGGATCGGCGGTGGAGGCGCCTCCGGAGTTCGAACTGCTCCCGGAGTCTTCCGATCCTCGCCCTCCCATGTCGGAGCCCTGGGTTCCCCCCGAGGCGGCAAGGCCCGAGGCGGCATCGAGTGCGGTGGCCCCGGGTGCCGTCTGGGAGGCGACCTGGAAACGGTCGAGGACAAAGCCGCTCTGGGAGAGGCTTTCCTTGATGGCTCCCTCTTTTTCCGAGAGGAGATGGCGGATGTGGGGATCGTGGGAGGAGAGCTCCACCTTGACGAGGCGCGTTGCCGGATCCACATGGACACGGACGCCGATGGGCCCCAGGTGGGGAGGACGAACCTCAAGTGAGACCTGGCCCCCGCCTCCCGAGGCCAGGGTCGAAACCCGGCCGGAGAGGTCGGAGGGAAGAACGGGTGTGGAGGAGGCTTCCGCGCCCTTTGCCGTCTTGGCCCCGGCTATTGAGGTCGCACCGGAGGCTTCGGCCCCGGAGGCCAAAAGCGCACCATCGGGGGTCGATTGTCTGGAAGAGGCCGACGTCCCCTCCCCCCTTCCCGCCGATGTCCCTGCCAAACCTTGGGAGGCTTGGGAGGATGGAGCGGCCGTCGCGGAAGCCCCCCCGTCAGCCGAGGGCACCAGATCCGGAAGTGAGAGGCCCGAAGACTCGCCGGGGAGACTCTCCCGGGCCTTCGCGCGCCCCGCCTCTTTGGAAATCTTTTTTTCCGGGTCCCCTCCGGCCGTCAGACCCTCTTTTGCGAGCATCTTTTTGGCGAGCGGTGGGGGCAAGCCTGCCGCCCCCATCGCCCGGGCAAAGGAGGCGTCGGTCCCGGGGGAACCAACCGGTGCGGCAAGGGAACCCGCTCCCTCCTCCCCGGAGCGGCCTCCGGCAACCGACCCCAATGCGGCGCGGCCGTTCTGGGGCCCCCAGAGAACCGGGGCCTGGGCTTTGGCCAGACCGGAGGGCGGGGTCTTGGACTTTGCCGGGGAGGAAGTCAGGATCTTCGCGCTCTCCTCTTCGGCTGGAGCGACCACAGGCAGAGCGATCGCCTCCGTTCCGGCCTTGCCCTTCTTCTTTCGGTTCTTTTCATGGCGGGGTTGAATCTCATTGTCCGCCAGGGCCGACAGGGAGGATCTCTTTGCGGTCTTTTCCGGGGAGGAGTCCGCGGCTTCCGCTCCTCCCGAGCTCCGGGAGCGGTCGAGGCTCTTCCGGTAGACGGCCGCAAAGGAGCGGGGCTCCGAAGAGGCCGGCTTTGTCACTGCATGGCCGGGAGAGGAGGCCTTATGGGCCTTCCTGGATTTTTTAGGTGCGAATGATGTGTCGGAAGACGTGGCCGGTTTGGCCAGCGGCTTCCCCACTGGTGGAGAGGAGATGAGTGTTCCCATGACGGCGCCCCTTTCTTCGGAGGTTCATTGTCCGCCTCCCGGCGTCGGCGGGATACCGGCCATCTGGGCCGAGATCTCTGCCGCCACGCGGGGGTCCACGTACCGCATGATGCGCGATGCCTTCCGTGGATCCATCCCGGAAAAGAGCGTCAGACGAAGAGTCTTCGACATGACGTCTATCTGGGAGGCCGCCGTCCTTGGGGCCATTGATTCGTAAAGCTTGACGAGATTTCTGACACCTTTCTTCTTGAGCGACCGGTAAAGCAAGAGCCTTTTATCGATCTTCAAAAGGAGAGCCTTGTTCTCCTCGATCTCCTTCTCGAGGTCCTGCTTCATAAGGAGGATCCGGCGCTCCTCTCCGCCGGGATCGGAGACGGAGGCGGGGGTCTGGGAAGGCGTACTCCCTGCCGTGGCGGAGAGCCCCCTGCCGGACAGGGGAAAGAGGAGTAGTGCGGTCGCGGCCAGAACCCTGATTCCCGTGGCTCGTCCGTTCATTGTCCCTCCTCTCCCTTGTTTTGATCCAACGTCCGCTTCGACACGATCCAGCCTTCTATGGCCTGCCTCTCCCGGCGCCCCTCCCGGCGTCTTGTCTCTCCGTCGAAGCGCTCTTTCAGGATCAGGATCTTCTCCTTCTCCATGCGGGCCTTTTGCCACTCCTTGCGGCACTGGTCCTGGCTTTCCCCGAGAAGGCGTACCCGCCTCTCCTGCTCTGCGATCAGGACTCCCATATGGGCCAGCCATTCGTAAAAGGGCGTCCGGAGGCCGGACTCCTCCCCGGTCTGTTCCGAAAAGGAGGAGATCGCCTCCTGCCTGAGACGCTCGAAGGATTCGGACTCCGCCATTTCGCGGGCAATCTCCCCGGCGATCCTCGCAAGCTCGTTCTCGACCTTTTCGAGATCGCTCTCTCTGAGCGAGAGGACCGAAGAGAGACGAAATCGTCCATCGGCCATTCACATTCCTCCCCAAAAACCAGGACAGGAGCCCCGATCCCTAGATCTCGAAAAGTGCCGTCTCCTCAAAGGAGGCGACAAGATCGGCAAAGGAGCTTTCGAGATCGACTTGCTCCTCGCGTCCCTGGCGAAGAAACTGGGCCATCGCCTCGTGAAGCCTCACCGAACGGTCGAGCTCGGCATCCGTTCCCGAAACATAGGCCCCGATGCGGATCAGATCCTCGGAGCGCCGGTAGAGACCGTAGAGCCTCCGCCACTCCCGGACCAGGGAGAGGCGATCTGTGTCCACGATGTCCGTCATCACCCGGGAGAGACTGGCCATCGGGTCGACCGCCGGGAAGATCCCCTCATGGGCCAATGCCCGGGAGAGATGGATATGGCCGTCGAGGATCGCTGTCAGAGCCTCCGAGAGGGGGTCGTCAGGAAGCTCCTCCCCCTCCACGAGCACGGTATAGATCCCGGTGATCGATCCCGGTCCTTCCCCGCAGCCGGCCCGTTCGACAAGACGGGGAAGCTGGGCAAAGACCGAGGGAGTAAAACCCCGGGCGGAGGGGGGCTCCCCGGTCGCAAGGCCGATCTCCCGCAGGGCTCCGGCATAGCGGGTAAGAGAGTCCATCATAAAAAGAACGCTCTGACCCCGGTCGCGGAACATCTCGGCAATCGCCATGGCAAAATGGGTCGCCCGGGTCTTGAGGAGCGGGGGAAGCTCCCCTGTCGCCACCACGAGGACCGTCCGGGAGAGCCCTTCCGGCCCCAGATCCCTCTCCAGAAACTCCCTGACCTCACGCCCCCGCTCTCCGATCAGGGCGATGACGTTGACGTCCACGGAGGCATTCCGGGCCATCATTCCCATCAGGGTGCTCTTCCCCACGCCCGGGCCGGCAAAGATACCGATCTTCTGTCCTTCGCCCACGGTGGCAAGCGCGTTGATCGACCGAACGGACAGATCCAGCGGTTTCTCGATCCGGCGGCGCAGGAGCGGATTCTGGGAGCGCCCCCGCAGGGGAACCTCGATCGTTCCCGGAGGGAGAGGACGGCCATCGAGGGGGCGCCCCAGGGGATCGAGCACCCGGCCAAGCCAGGAGGGAGATAGGCGGACCGAGGTGATCCGGCTCTTCCGGACTAGCCGGGTTCCGGGACGAACCCCCTCGAGGTCGCCCAATGGCATGAGAAGGGTCCGTCCCTCCCGGAACCCCACGACTTCGGCATCGACCGGAGGATCGGAGAGGAGGGTGCAGATCTCCCCGATTCCGAGGCTCATGCCCTTGGCCTCGATCATGAGACCGACCCCCTGGACAACAAGCCCTCCCTCCTGCTCCGGAATGAAGTCGGAGAGGGAGTTTTCCATGGATGTCGCCACCCCGTCGAGCCACTGTTGGCCGACTTCGGGATCAAGGCCGATTGTTGGCATCGTCCCCCTCCTCTTCCTTCGCGCTCTCGACCGGGATCCCTTTCGAGAGGACATTCCGGAAGCTGCCCACCGCCTCCTGGGGGTCAAAGGAGACGATCCGGTCCTGGAACCTGAGCTCGATCCGGTGGCCGGCCAGATCGGGGGAGGCCGAAAGGCGAACCCCCCGACTGGCGAGCTCGGAGACAAATCCCGCATCGAAGCGGACCACAAGCTGGAAGTCCTCCGGAGCCACCAGAAGATCGGCGGTTCTCCCCGCGGCGTACTCCCCCACCAGCCGTCCCAGAAGGCTCCGGATCCCCTCGGGGGAGGCCAGTCGCTCGCCCAGGATCTTCTCGAAGGCCTTCTCGAGGATCGACACCAGCCGGGGCGCCAGGGCCTCAAGGCGTTTCTCCTCGAAGGACAAAACCCCGTCGGCCCAGGCCAGCCAGGACTCCCGGAGAGGGGCCAGATCCTCCGCAATTTTCTTCTGGCCGTCCGCATAGCCCGCCTCAAAGCCTTCTTTCCGAGCCCGGGCCTCGACCTCCGCCATCTGCTCGGAGAGGCCGAAGATCTCGGGCTCCTCTCCGTTTTCGACATTGTCCGGTGGCGCCTGGGAGGTCTTTTTCTTCTCCTGCGGCTCCTTTTTGGGAGATCTCCCCCCGGTCGAAGAGGCAGGAGTCCCAGATTGCGGCTTCCCCCCCGAGGATGCCGAAGAGGGCCCTTTTTTGAGATTCTCGGGACTCCACTCCGAAAAAGACCGGCCGATGCTAGACAATCTGCTCCCCTCCCCGTCCGAGGATCACGAGCTTTCCTTCGGCCTCGAGACGGCGAACCGCCTTCATGATCTCCGCCTGGGCCGTCTCCACGTCCTTGAGCGGGATCCCCCCCATCGAGTCGATATCGTCCTTGAGGGCCGTCTGGGCCCGGGTCGACATGTTGGAAAGAATCTTTTCCCTGACCGCGTCTCCCGCCCCGCGCATCGCCTTCGTGAGAACGTCTCGGGAGACGCTCTGGAGAAGGGCCTGTATGCCCCGGTTGTCGACCATGATCAGGTCGTCGAAGACGAACATGAGGGAGCGGATCTGCTCCGCCACAGCCTGATCGTTCTGGCTGATGAAGTCGAGGATCCCCTCCGAGGTGGAGCGGTCCATCTCGTTTAGCAGGTTCGCCGTCTTCTCGATCCGGCTCACCCCGAGGCTCGTGAGCGACCCTCCCATCATCTGGATCTCCGTAGAGAGAACCTCCTCGAGGTCCCGGACCACCTGGGGGTTGATATCCTCGAGGGTCGCCATCCGGAAGACCACGTCGGCCTTGAGCGTCTCCGGAAGATAGGCCAGGACGTTGGCCGTCTGGTTCGGGTTGAGGTAGTTCAGGATCAGGGCGATCGTCTGAGGATGCTCGTTTCTGATCAAATTCGAAATCGACTTGGGATCCATCCACTTGAGCGACTGGAGGTTGGTCCCCTCCTGGTCGTTCATGCTCTCGAAGATCTGGTCGGCCTGCTCCTTCCCCAGGGACTTCTCGAGGATCTCCCGCATGTACTTCTCCCCCATGCGGGGAAGTCCCCGGGTCGCCTTGTAGACCACGGAAAACTCGCCCATCACCTCGTCGATCTCCTCGGTGCTGACCTCTCCCATCTGGGCGATGAGGCTCGAGATCACGCCGACCTCCTTGATGTCGAGCTGCTTTAGGATCTCCGCCGCCACCTCGGGACCCACGGCCGCCACGAAAATGGCCGCCTTCTCGAGCCCCGAGAGCTTTCTCTTTGCCACCGTCCGCTCCTCCTACTTTTCCTTGAGCCAGAGACGAAGCACCTGGGCTGCCTGGGAGGGGTCCTCCTGGGTCATCCGGGCAATATCGTCCTTACTGGAGGAGAGCGATTCCCCTTCCTCGTCCCGGTTGGGGATCGGAAGCCCCACCAGACCCTGGGCCGGCATGGGCATCGACTTTGTCATCATGCTCTGGAGGATGGGCTTCAGGATAAAGAGGCTGAAGACCAGGACCAGAAGTCCTCCCAGGAAGATCTCAAGGAGCGGCATGAAGGGCTTCAGGCGTTCCGCCATGCGGACCTCCTGCGTCTTCTCCTCGGGTGCCGTGGCGACAAAGGGAACAGAGTCGACCACGACGGTGTCCCCGCGGGCCTGGTCGTAGCCGATGGCGTTCTGGACGATCCGGGTAAAGGAGGCGAGCTCCTCGGCCGTCCGGGGCTCGTAGATCCGGGTCTCGCCCTTTTTTCCCTCCACGACCCGCGTCTTCCCGTTGACCAGGACGGAGACGGAGACCCGGGAGACGGTGCCGGTGGGAAGGACGATATGGCTCATGGTATGGCTCACGTGGTAGTGCTCGATGTCCTTCTTCTTGGAGTACTTCGTCTGGGTTCCGTCCTTGGGGCCCAGAGGAGGCGAGGCCACCTTTCCGTTCGATCCCGGGATATTGCTCAGAACCCCCGGAACCCCTACGGGAACGATCCGGGAGCCGGAGGACTTCTCTCGGAGCTTCTCGCGTTCGGAGAGCGCCCGCCCTTTGGGATCGTAGAGCTCGCGGGTCTCCTCGACCCGGCGGAAGTCGAGGCTGGCATTCACCCTCACCACCGACTGCCCCTCGCCCAGGACCTGGTCGAGCATGGACTGGACCCGGTTTCTCAGGCGGTGCTCGACCATGGCCTGGTAGGCAAGCTGGGCCTTGGTCAGCTCTCCGGGAACAAGCCCCGGCCGCTTATCGTTGAGAATGTTCCCGGTGTTGTCGACAACGGTCACATGGTCGGGCTTGAGCCCCTCGACGGCATTGGCCACGAGGTGGACGATCCCCTTGACCTGCGCCCGGGACAGGGATCTTCCGGGCTTGAGGCGGACGAGGACGGAGGCATGCGCCCCGGCCTGGTGGCGAAGAAAGACGGAACGTCGGGGCAGAACGATCGAGACGCGGGCCAGGGCGATCGGGCTCATCTCCTCGATCGTCCGGTCGAGCTCGGACTGCAGCGCCTGGAGGTACTGCACGTGCTGGACGAAGTCGGTCGTGGTCAGGGAGGGATGGTTGAAGATGTCGAATCCGGCCCCGTGATGGCGGGGAAGACCCTCGTCGGCAAGCTCCATCCGGAGGGTGTAGACCTGCTTCTTCGGAACGCGGATCACCGTGCCCTTGGCATCGGTGTCGTAAGAGATCCCCATGCGGTCGAGCTTCTGGGTAATCTCGAAGCTGTCCGTCGGCGAGAGCCGCGAGTAGAGGACCGCCATGTCCGCCCCCTTCCCGACCGTTCCGAGGAAGGTCGCCAGCGCCAAAAGGAGCGCCCCGAGAACACCCGCCACGACCTTCTGCACCATCGTCAGACGGCCGAACCACATCGAGACCGTCTCCATCACCTTTCTGAACACTTCCATGCTAAACCCCTCCCCGCATCACTTACAGCGGCATGTTCTCCATTTCCTGATAGGCCTTCACGATCCGGTCCCGGACCTGCATCATCAGGTGGAATGAGACGTCGGCCTGGGCCATCTCGATCATCGTCTGGTGGAGCGTCACTCCGTTCTGGCCGGTCGAAAAGTCCTGGATCGTCTTGTCGGCCTCGGTCTGAAGGGAGTTCACCCGGGCGATCGAGTCCTTGAGAACATTGACGAAGGACTCCTCCCCCGAGTGGCCGGGAACCGGAGTCTTCTCCTCCGGGGCCGGGGAGTCGGCGCGAAGAGCCCGTCCAATACGCGGATCAAATTCCATGGGAGACCTCCTCGCGCCTTCTCATGCTACACATGGATCGTCAAGTCCTTCGACGCCATCCGCTTGGTGGTATCGAGGGCGGTCAGATTCGCCTCGTAGGCCCGGGAGGCATCGATGAGGTTGGTCATCTCCTCGAGCTTCGAGACATTGGGATGCATCACATACCCGTCGCGGTCGGCATCCGGATTGTTGGGGTCGTAAACCCGTGTCAGGGGTCGCGGGTCGCGGACCATGCCCAAAACCCGCACCTCCTTGACCGGACTCTCCTTCGGGGAGTTCAGGATATCCGAGAAGGAGCGTCCGGGGGCGACCGCGGCGAAGATCACGTCCCGGCGTTCATAGGTCCCGTTCGGGTTGCCCCGGGTGGCGTCGGCGTTGGCGAGGTTGCCCGCCAGCACATTCAGCCGGACCCGTTCCGCCTCGAGACCGGAGGCGGAGATCCTCAGTGCGTCAGAGAATCCCATCGCTATCTCCCTTCACCCGAAATGGAGTCGCCCATCATCCGGTACTTCCAGCCGGCCATCGAGGCCAGGGCATTGTAGTTTCCGGTGTTGGAGGCGAGCTTCTGCATCTCGAGCTCGATATTGACTGTGTTGAGGTCGTTTCCAACAGTTTCGTCGGTATTGATGGTGAGGCTCCCTTCCGTCCGGTCGAGCTTCTCCCGGGAGGGAGCCTCGATCGCCCGGGCCAGCTGATCCTTGAAGGAGATATCCCGGGCCTGGTAGCCGGGGGTATCCTGGTTGGCAATATTGCCCACAAGAAGAAGGTGGCGCTGCGAACGAATATCCATCGTCACCTTGAGAAGGTCTGTTGTCCGGTCGAACAGGTGAACCTGGCTCATCACACACTCCTTTCTCCCCGACAGGGGGAGACAGACATTATCCTTGCAATTCCCGTGCCCAAAAAGGAAGTTGTGGGACAGGGCCCTTCCCGGGGATGTGGTGCCCACTCCGTTCGTGGGTTCGGAAAAAGATACCCGGGAGGGGCAGGGAATTTTTTCCGCCTACGACTCTCCGTTTTCGCCCAGGACGATCCCGTACTCGGAGAGCTTGTTCCTGAGCGTTCGCACATTGATTCCCAGAAGCCTGGCCGACTGCGCCTTGTTGCCCCCGCAGGAGGCGAGAGTCCTGAGGATCAGCTCCCGTTCGACCTCCCAGACGGAGCGGCCGGGCCGGATTCCCTCCTCGATCGACTCCGGAAGATCGGCCTCCGGACGTGCCTCTCCCGGATCGAGAAGATCCTCGAGATATTCGGGGCGGATAGAGCGCCCTGCCGCCAGAAAGGCCGCCCGGGTCACAACATTTTCGAGCTCCCGGACATTTCCCGGCCACGAATGGCGTACGAGAAGCCCCATCGCCTCCGGCGTGAAGGATCCCACCGCCATGTGGGACTGTTCGAAAGAGAGGCGAAAGCGCTCGGCCA
Source organism: Nitrospirota bacterium (assembly GCA_027366615.1). GTDB lineage: Bacteria > Nitrospirota > Leptospirillia > Leptospirillales > Leptospirillaceae > UBA4572. The sequence continues at coordinate 29,755 of DAHXNG010000088.1, forward strand.
GAAGGGCAATGTCCTCCGGCCGCTCCCGGAGCGGGGGAAGAAGCACGGGAAAGACCCGCAGACGGTAGTAGAGATCCTCCCGGAACCGGCCGGCCCGGACCTCCTCTTTCAGATTCCTGTTGGTGGTGGCGACGATCCGGATGTCGACCGGAACGGGGCGGGTTCCGCCCACGCGGTCGATTTCCCGCTCCTGGATGACGCGCAGGAGCTTGGCCTGGAGGGAGATCTCCATCTCGCCGATCTCGTCGAGAAGAATCGTCCCGGTATGGGCGAGCTCGAACTTTCCGATCTTTCTGACGGTCGCCCCGGAAAAGGCCCCCTTCTCATAGCCGAACAGCTCGGATTCAAGAAGGTTGTCGGGGAGTGCGGCGCAGTTGACCGCCACAAAAGGCCGATGGGCCCGGGTCGAGCGTTCGTGGAGGTATCTTGCGACAAGCTCCTTGCCCGTGCCGCTCTCCCCCTCGATGAGGACGGTCGCCGGCGTGGAGGCCACGGCATCGACCATTCCGAGGAGGCGGATCATAGCCGGATCCCGGGTGAGAATGGGGCGGGATCCGGACTCCCAGGGGCCGGTTCGTCCCGCAGAGGCCGGAGAAGCGGAAGAAGGCGAGGGCCGAAGGATTTTCCGGAGATCCTCCGCCTTGAACGGCTTCGTCAGAAAATTGACGGCCCCCTGCTGCATGGCCGCCACAGCCTGGGGAACCGTGCCGTACCCCGTCATAAGAATGACACGCGTCAAGGGGGCCGTCTCCCGGAGATGGGAGAGGAGCTCCATTCCGTCGACTGCCGGCATCCTGACATCGCTGATCACCCAGCCATACTCCTCGCGGGAGAGCTTCTCCATCGCCTCTCTGCCGTTCTGGGCAAGGCTCACCCGGAAGCCGTCCCGGCGCAGGGTCTCCCCCAGGGCAATCGCCATTTCCGGCTCGTCGTCGACGACCAGAACGCTTCCGGATTCCTCTGTTCCCACCTTCATCCTCCCTGCATCCCGCCCGGATCGTCTTCCGTCCGGACCGGGGGAAGCGTCAGGACAAAAACCGTCCAGCCGTCTTCCCGATAGTGCCTGATATCACCCGTGTGAGCCAGCGCAATGTTGTGAACGATGGACAATCCCAGTCCCGTCCCCTTGGCCCGCGTCGTGAAGAATGGGTCAAAGATGCGCTCGACGATATCATTAGCAATACCCATGCCATTATCAAAGACCTTGAAGACGGCCTCTCCCTTGGTTCCCCGCTCCCCTTCGAGACGGATTGTCCTGCGCGGGGAGGGGGGAACCGGGGGGACCCAAGAGGCGCTTACCGCCTCAAGGGCGTTGGTGGAGAGATTCAGGAGGGCATGGTAGAGGAGGTCCCCGTCAGCCCAAAATCTCAGGGGATCTTCCGGAAGCACGCAACGGATCTCGGGGGGCTCCCGATCGCGGGAGGCGGAGGAGGCCATGCGGGAAAGGTCCCGGGAGAGTCTTTCGAGAAGCTCTGCCCCGTCGACCTCCTCCCTCTGGAGAACGGGAGTCCTCGTATGGTAGAGAAGGTTCCCCACAAGACGGTCCATGGAGGCGATCGAGGTCGCCATGTGCACCAGATACTCCTGCCCTTCGGGGGTGGGAAGGGTTTGTTCGAGGAGCGAGCGGAAAAGCTCGAGGCTTCCCAGCGGACTCCGAAGCTCGTGGGCAATCTGGGCGATCATCTCTCCCATGGCCCGGAGGCGGCGGTCCCGATTGACCTCCTCCTCCATCTCCCGAAGCCGGGTCGCATCGGTAAAGACCAGGACGTAGCCGATCGTCCGTCCGTCCGGCCCTTCCACCGGGCGCCGGACCGCCACCCAGGATCGGCCGCCGTGGTCGAGGGCGACCGAGACCTCCCGCGTCTCCTCTCCGTCCGGAGGCCAGAGCCCTTTTTCTGAAAGGAGGGGCAGAAAGTCCGGGGAGAGCGGATCGGCAAAGCCGTCCATGGCCGGGTTCCGGTAGAGGGGAGCCCCTCCCGGGAGGAGGACCGCCACCCCCGCGGAAAGGCTCTCGAGGATCGCCTCGAGGAAGCTCCCCTGGCGGTCGAGGTCCTTGTGGGTCCTTGTCAGGTCCTCGGAGAGCTCGGCGATGCGCCGCTCGAGACCCGCATAGGAGGAAACCAGCGACTCCGAGGCCGACTGGAAGGAGCGAAAGGCCTGCCGCAAAATCTCTTCCCGGTCCTCTCCTGAAACCGGATCATTGTCCTTCACGGATTTCCCTCCAGAGTGATCTCGGTGATCCTCATCCCGGCAAGCTTCGCAACCTCCTCCCCCGGGTAGCCTTTTACCGTCTTCCGGAACCACTTCAGCGCCTCCTGGCGTCTCCCTTTTGCCAGGGCCGCCTGGCCCAGCTGGTACATTACCCACCCTCCATGCGGGTCCCCGGCACAGCAGGAGAGGAACTTCTCCCAATACTCCCGGGCCCGGGACTGATCCCCCTCCTCCCGGGAGAGCTCGCCCAGCCGATAGAGAACCGCCGCCAGTTCGGGCTTGGCCCCCGGGTGCACTTCAAGGCCGGGAAGGGAGTCAAGGAGTTCGGAACGCCCGCGATCGGTGTCGCCGGCAGCAATTTCGAGAAGGCCAAGGCGGGCCTTAAGAAGATCGGGCCTTTTGACAGGAACCCCCGAGTTCTCCCAACTCTCGAGAACCCGTCGTTCTCCCTCCCTGTTACCCGCCGCCCTCGCCTGCTTCTCGGCCTGATCGAACCAGCCTTCCCGCACCTTCGGGTCGCTCTTCTTGTCGGCGGCCATTGTAAGGGCAAGCTCCATGGCCTTTTCCGGCTCCCTGTCCTCAACTAGCCATCCGAACTCCCTCGTTGCGGCCCGGCTCCGGAGACGAGGATCTCCGCTGTCAGAACTGGCGCTCGAGACGACGGACGAGATGAGGACCATCGCCCGATTTTTCTCTCCAGACTTTCGATAGGCCCGAGCCAGGGCCATGTAAAGAGGCGCACCCTTCGGATCGGTCACAGACGGCAACTCGCGTTTTGAGACCCGGTAGATCTCGAGGAGTGCCCGGGCCCTTAGCGGATTGGTCAGAGCCATCGCCCGGGCCAGAGTGACCTGACTTTTGAGCCTCTCCAGCCGGCGACCGAAGTCGGAGTCGGCATCGACCCCCTCCGTGATGCGGACAAGTTCTCGAAGAGCCTGGTCCGGATGGCCCGACCGAGAAAGAAGGCTGATCCGGAGAAGGTCTGCCCTCTGGGCGATCCGGGCATTGTTCTCGCGCTCCGAGATCCTTGCGAGCACCGCCAGCGCCTGGGAAAGAAGGGTGCTGTCCCATGCCCCCGGTGGAGGGGCCTTCTCGAAAAATGTCATGGAAACGAGACGGATCCTGGCCATATGGCTTCCGGGAGAGTAAGGGGAGTCGATCGTCAGCTCGCGTAGGCGGGCCCTCTCCCTGTCCGGATGGCCCAGGCGCCCCGAGAGGCGGGCCCGGTAGTACATGGCCAGGGAGAGGCGGGGGTCGTTGGGAAAAAGTCGGGCAAATCGGCGAAGAAGCGTCACTGCGCGGAGGTCGTGGTGGGCCCGGTAGGCATAGCGGGCCAGGAGGAAGAGGTCCCCCGGATGGGAGTAGGGATAGTCGTGCGAGAGCGTCAGCGCCCGGAGGAAGACCTCTCCGGCTCCGGCCACATTGCCGCGGTCGAGACGGACATGTCCTTCCTCGTAGAGCCATCGGAGTCGGTCGTCGATCAATCGCGCCTCTCCGGACTTGTCGGGATCGGCCTGGAGGAGCCTCTTTTCAGCGCGCGCGAGGTCCCCCTTCTGACGGTAGGCGTCGGCGATGGCAAGAAGAGCCCGATAGCTCCAGGGACTATCGGGGCTCTCGGAGCGGAGTCTCTCGAGAAGGCCGCGCCCCTCGGCCCCGAACCTCTTCCTGACGAGGTACTGCCCCATCCGGAAGAGCACCTCCCCCTTGTCCCAGCCGACGGGATGGAGCCGGCCCGCCCGCTTGAAGAGATCCAGAGTCGGCCTGAAGTCAGGACTATTTGAGGAAAGCGAGCGTCTCGCGTCGATCCGGGCCAGAATGAGAAGGGCCGGCCCCGTCAAGATCGATCCGGGATGCTCCTTCAGAAGCTTCTTCATCGACTCTTCGGCAAGCCGGTTGTGGCCGTCCCTAAAGTAGA
>DAHXNG010000133.1 GCA_027366615.1 Nitrospirota bacterium
AAAGAAGGGGAGGGGAGGGAGGGGAAGAAAGGTCGCGCCGTCCGAGGTCTCGGCGACAAGAATCGGCCCGGCCGAGGCCGTGGTCACCCTCTCGTACTCCAGCCTCTCCGAAAACAGGAAGAAGGCGCCGGGGTGAAGGAAGGTGAAAGGGGGGAGAGAGACGCTCTCCGGAGGAAGAAACTCCTGGAGAAGATCCAGAGAATCCGCGTTCACCAATCGGGCCGGGCGGGGGAGTTCCGGAGATCGGGAAGGCAGAGGACCTCCCGGTCATGGGGTCTGTCTTCGGCCCGGGCGAAGGGTTCGAGGAGAGCCATCTCCCGGGGGGAAAGAGCTTTCCACTCGTCTTCTTGAAACCGCTCTGCCTGCTCGCGGAAGAAGGCCTCCGTCCCGATCGAGGAAAAGGGGCAATCGGAGTCGAGCACCAGTCGGAAGGCGTTTTCCCGATAAACGAGAAGAAGCGGATAGATCCGGCAGTCGGCGGGATGCTCCCCCCAGAAGGTGCAGCGGTGGGAGGGGCGGTCGAGTCCGGAGCAGGCCTCCAGGGGGATATCGGGGGAGTCCGGACAGGGGTCGAGACGAAGGGGGCGGGGGGCGGAAAAACCCGCGGGAAAACCCGGGATCTCCCCGACCCGGACCGCCCAGGGGGCACGGGAGGGGTCGGTGAATCGACAACACATCCGGCAGCTTTCGCAAAGAATCGCGGGAACAGGAAGGACCATCCGGACCGGCACTCCCTCCACCACCTCATCCATCAGGGGATGTCTGTCGCCAATGAGGCGAGGGGACGCTCGAAGAGGCGCCGCTGAAGGAGATCCTCCAGGGGGCGAAGGGTCGAGGAGTCCATGGCGGAAACAAAGACCCCCTCCGGAAAGCGAAGGGCAAGCCGCGCGCGGGTCTCGTCGTTCATGCGGTCGCACTTGTTGAAAAGAAGAAGAGTGGGAACGGCGTCGAGCTTCATCTCCCGCAGGATCCCGTCGACGCGCTCGATCATCACCTCGCACCCGGGGTGGGAGGCGTCGGCCACATGGACGATGAGATCGGCATCCCGAAGCTCGTCGAAGGTCGCCATGAAGGCCCGTCTGAGATCGGCGGGAAGATCCCGGATGAACCCCACGGTATCGGTGAGGATGATCTCCCTCTCCCGGGGAAAGCGGAGGCGGCGGGAGGTGGGGTCGAGGGTGGCGAACATCTTGTCCTCGACGAGGACATCGCTCTTGGTCAGGCGATTGAGAAGGGTCGACTTCCCGACGTTGGTGTAGCCCACGAGGGAGACAACGGGCAGGGCGGCCTCCCGCCTGCGGCTCTTGCGTTCGGAGCGTTCGACCTCGAGATGGCGGAGCTTGGCCCCGAGAGAGGCGATACGGTCGCGGACCCGACGCCTGTCCTCTTCGAGGCGGGTCTCTCCGGGTCCCCGGCCTCCGATGCCTCCGGTCAACCGGGAAAGTGCCGTGGAGCGCTCGAAGAGCCGGGGAAGGAGATACTTGAGCTGGGCAAGCTCAACTTGGAGCTTGCCGTCGCGGCTATGGGCGCGCCGGGCAAAGATGTCGAGGATCAACTGCGTCCGGTCGATCACCTTGAGCTCGGTCATCTCGGCGATCTTGCGCACCTGGTTGGGGGAAAGCTCCTGCTCGAAGATGATCAGGGTGGCGTGGAGCTTCAGGGCGTGGATCAGAAGAGACTTGAGCCGGTCGGAGCTCATGAGCGTCGTCGGATGGTAGCGGGCGACCCTCTGGCGGACGATGCCCAGGACATCCACATCGGCGGACCTGGCAAGTTCGGCAAGCTCGGCCAAGGCCTCTTCCTGATCAAAGACGGAGGCGGAGGAGGCGGAAAC
>DAHXNG010000137.1 GCA_027366615.1 Nitrospirota bacterium
CCTGCAAATTGACAAGAAACCCTGTCTGCCATTATTCTTGTAAGATCATGGTTTGCGTGATCCGACATCGATGTGAAGGATTCGCCAGATACCGTAAGGTCATTCTGTCAAACTTTTATCCGTTAAATTTTCCAGGAGGCATCACATGAAAAATCCGCTCGACTCCCTTTGGGGAACGGTCATTTCGGGCTTTGTTCTGACAGGCATTCTCTTCTTTGTCGTCAAGGGGCTCGTCAACCACTAGGTTGCCAACTTTTTCACCGATTAATCCAAACAACGTCCCCCAACAAGGAGTCATTCCATGGAACATCAGGCAACGGAACTCGTCGCACGCTGGTTTCACTTTCTGGCCGGGATCATGTGGATCGGCCTTCTCTACTACTTCAATTTCGTTCAGGGGGCCTTCCTCAAGGCGGCCTCTCCGGAAGCCAAGGCAGACGCCTTCAAGCACCTTGTCCCCCGGGCCCTTCTCTTCTTCCGCTGGTCGGCCCTTCTGACCGTTCTCTTCGGTCTTTCCATCCTGGGTCAGCGCCATATTCTTCTTCAGGCCTTCACCCTGCAGGGCGGAGCCGCCATCATCGGCATGGGAGCCTGGCTTGGAACGATCATGCTCTTTAACGTCTGGGGCCTGATCTGGCCGAACCAGAAGAAGGTTATCGGCCTCGTTCCGGCAGAGCCCGCCGAGAAGGCAAAGGCCGCCCGGGTCGCCTTCCTGGCCAGCCGCGTCAATGTGGTGCTTTCGATCCCCATGCTCTTCTTCATGGGATCTTCAAGCCACGGCGGAGCGCTCTTCCACTAATCGGATCCGTATTAGGATTGCAGTTTGTCACAGAGAAAAGGCCAGGGGCGACCCTGGCCTTTTCTGTTTTTGGGAGGGAGAGTGCTAGGTGGGAGAGTGCATGTAGGCCCAGACGGAGTAAAAGAGGAGGATGCCGAAGCCAGCCTTGACCACCAGGATCAGGATCTTCAGGCGGCGGTGGCGGGCGTCATCCCGGTCGTCATCGTCCGGAGCCATCGAGAATCTTCTTCTCCCTGACCTCGAGTCCGGGAAGGCCCGGGATCGTCCCTGCTCCTGGGGCAACGATCCCCATGCGGTAGACGATGGGAGTTGCCGTCGGGATATTCACCTCGAGGATCTCTTCCTTTGTCAGGGATTCGATCTCCATGATCATGGCCCGGAGGGAGTTCCCATGGGCGACGACGAGGCAGTTTTCCCCCTTGAGGAGGGCCGGGAGGATCTCCTTGTGGACGTAGGGAAGGACCCTGTCCTTTGTCGTCTTGAGGCTCTCCCCGCCGGGAGGGGCGACATCGTAGCTCCTCCGCCAGATATGGACCTGTTCGGCTCCGTACTTCTTCGCCGTCTCGGCCTTGTCGAGTCCCTGGAGATCGCCGTAGTGGCGTTCGTTCAGCGCCTCTGACCGCGTCACGGGAACCCCCTTGTGGCCGGAGTTCTCGAGGATGAGCGAGAGGGTCTTCTGGGCCCGCATGAGCCCGGAGGTGAAGGCGCACGACACGGGATAGTCGCCTAGGATAAGTCCGGCCTTTCTGGCCTCGTCCATGCCGAGAGGGGTGAGGTCGACGTCCACCCACCCGGTGAACCGGTTCTCCCTGTTCCAGACGCTCTCGCCGTGTCTCACCAGTATCAGAAGCGCTTC
>DAHXNG010000142.1 GCA_027366615.1 Nitrospirota bacterium
CTTGAGCAGGCGATGACATCGAAGGTCGAGGCCACGCGGGAGAGGGCGATCACCTCCGTCAGATGGGCGCCATAGTAGTGAGGCCATCCATCCATCGAAAAAGAGAAGTCGACGATCGCCAGGATCCTGAGCTCGGTCGCCCCCTCCCGGAAGGGGGCCGGACGGTTCATGACCTTGAGCGTGGGCTGGAAGAGCTTCTGGGCAATCAACCTCCCGGTGAGTCCCGCCAACGGCGCCTCCTCGATGCCGACCTTAAGGAATCGGGCCAGGCTCCGCGTCTCGGAGCGGATCAGTGCCGTATCCCAGGGAAAAACCTCCCGCCGATGGGAGGGGGGGGAAAAGGGAGGGATCTCCCCGGTCATCGGGGGAGGCGGAGGAGGAGCCTGTGCGGCCCCGAGGCCCGAGCCCTTCCGGGAGGCCGGACCGGCCTTCCCGCCCTCCGAAGCATAGCCATGGGTGATATCGGGAGGACGGTAGTCCCATTCTGGGGGAGGCGTATCGGAGTCGCTTTTTTTGCTCCCCGAGGACTTGCCGAAGGCCCCCCCGCCCCCCGATCCCGATCCGCTTCCCTCACCCTGCCCGGGGTCGGGCTGCCGGACAGAGACCCCTTCGGCTCCGCGCCCCCCCCGGGAGGAGCGATCGAAGACCTTCCGCCACTTGTTATAAAACTCCCAGATCAGCGAGAGGCTCTCATCCCGGTCGTTTGCGTCGGCCACCGCCTCCATCGACTCCCTGAAGTCCCCAAGAAACTCGCGATACCGGCCAAAGAGGCGATACCGGCTCAGGACGATCCCGACCCGTACAAGGAGGGGGTGGCGCTCGTGGGGGAGAAGAAGGCCTGCCCCCAGCGCCTTGGCCAAAAGAACCTCTCCGAGGACGAAGGGATCGAACCCCTGACGAAAGGTATTGATCGCCAGACGCTTTTGTCGGACCCGACGGGGAAAGAGCGATTCGTAAAGCGCTCCGAAAGCCTCCTCCGGAAGCCCGAGCCTTCTCTGCTGGAACCGGTCGCTCCGATAGTCCTCAAAGATCGTCACGAGCCCCGCAGGCAATGAAAGGAGGGCCGATTCCTCTCCCTCGAGGCGGAGAGACGCACGAAGCTTGCCGAGCTCGTGGAGAGCCAGAAGCTCGAGGACCCCGGACAGATCACGGTGGGGCAAAAGAGAGCGTATCCCCAAGGAGAGGACTCTTCCGGAGGCCCTCCAGTCGAGGCGATCGGTGTCGGGGCGAAGGGCAATCCGGACAGGACTCCCGCCCGACATCCGGGAGGAGAGGATCGAAAGACGGCGTTCGAGAGATCTGAGGTCGGTCGGACGAGTGGCCACCTAGATGGCCTTTCGGGGGCTTTCGCGAGGAAGAGGCTGGCGCCTGAAGGCCCCTTCGAGCACCTGTTCGATGGCTTCGAGCTGCTCCTCGTCGGGGTACCCGTGCTGGTCGTGGGAGATAAGGCGATTGAGCCAGAGCCCGCGGGCCGAGGTCACAGGATCGGCCCCGTCGAGAATCGACTGTCCCCAGTTCTTGATGTGGCGAGTGGAGAGCGGAGCCGAGAGGTGACCCTGCTTGTAGGCCTCCCGCAGCGTGGCCGCCACGTTCATGATGCTCTGGGCAATGGCGGGGGGAAGCCCCTGTTTTTTAAAGATCTCCCGTTCGAGCTCGACATTGTAGTCGACAAAGACAATCGACTGGAAGCGATCTAGGAGGGATTCGTCGAGATCGTGGGTCTGGGAGTAGGAGGCCCCGATATTGCTGGTCGCACAGAACTGGAGGCGGTCGAGGGGAACGCTGATCACATCGCCGGTGATGAAGTCGTGAAGCTCGTAATGTTCTAAGACGGGATCGATCGCCTTGAGAATAAGGTTTCTTGCGGCTCGGGAGGCGCGGTTGAGCTCATCGAAGACCACAGCGATGCGCTGGCCTTCATGGGCCAGGCGAAAGACCCTCTTCAATGGGCCCTCGACGCGGGTCCAGTCTCCCAGTGTCTGAGCGATGACCGCGAGGGGGACGTCGGCGTACTCCCGGGAAAGCGTCATCATCATCCGCATCTTTTCCTGGGGGCCGATGGGAATGGGCTTCGAGAGCAGATCATAGTCCTCCATGCCGTCTGAGCAGGGAATCATGACGATTTGGTCGATCCGCCCCTCATTTTTAAGGAACTGAAGATGCTCGATAACGATAGAGAAGGTCTTGCCCGATCCGGTAGGGCCATAAAGCAGGACAGAGAAGCCCTTTTCAAAAATAGTCCGAAGAGAGAAGGGATCGGGAGCGGGCAGGTCGGAGAGGGTCTGATCCGGCAAATCCGCTGACTCTTCTTGCCTCTCGGCATTCTTCATGGAAAGGCCTCCTTTTTCGGCTTCGGCAACAGGCTTTTTACGGACCCCGAAAAAATCGGAGGAGGGAGGAAGGACCTTCCTCTTCCGAAAATAGAGAAAGACGATAAAAAGAAAGACGGCGACAACGGCCAACCCCAGGGACATGATCTCGACGGCCAGTGCCGGTGAAAAGTAATGAAAATTTGCCCCAACGATAAGAAGAAACATGGAGAGGGTGATAAAAATAAAGATCCCATAGCTAATCCGGCGAAATGTCGAGGAAAAGGATCGACTTCCCAGAATCAGAAGTCCGAGAATGACGACATAGCTGATAACTGTCCCGAACCCTGCATTGTTTCCCATTGACGCCTATCCCCTTTCGTACCACATGCGCCCATCGGACGACACGGGAGATCACATGTGGAGGCTAAAAAAAAAGGGGGGCAGCAAATTGCCACCCCCCTTTCTGAAACCCAAAACCGTGAGACGGTCGACTAGGCCTTGGCTTCGTAGGGAACAGCCTTGGACGCCGGTGCCGTTGCGGTCCGGTAAAGATTGTAAAGGAAGATCCACTGTCCGGTGATGATCATGAACCCGCCCCAGGACCGGGCCACCATGTAAGGGTGGGAGGCCTGAACGGACGCGACATAGGGGATCTCGTAGACCTTGGCTGCAGCCTGGATGAGACCGGCCGCCGTCAGAGAGGTCCAGAAGATGATGAAGCCGATGGTCATGAGCCAGTAGTGATAGAGCTCAAGCGTCGGGTTGAACTTGCGCTTCAGGAGCCGCTCGAGACCATAGTACATGGCGCCGATCTCCACAAAGGAGGAGAAGCCCAAGAGGGCCAGATGCGCGTGCGCCACGATCCAGTGGGTCCCGTGGATGTACCAGTTGATCGCGCGGGTCTGCTGGAATCCACCCTGGAAGAAGAGGGGGATACCCATCAGGGTTCCGGTGATCGCCCAGCGAAGGGACGGAATTTCAACGAAGAGCTTCCACTTGCCCTGCATGGTGAGAAGGGCATTGGCGATGAAGGCCATTCCGGGCACGAGGATCAGCACGCCGGAGACGGAAGCGAAGGACTTGAGCCACTCGGGAACGGGAGCACCCATCATATGGTGCGCACCAGGAGTGGAGTAGAAGGCGAACAGACCCCAGAAGGTCAGATGCGCCAGCTTGTGGCTGTAGAGGGGGTTCCCCGACAGCTTCGGAATCAGGTACATGGCAATTCCGATGGAGATTGGGGTGATCCAGATTCCAAGCTGGTTGTGGGCGTTCCACCAGGTGATGAGGGCCTCGTTGAGACCGGTCACATGGAAAACTTCCACAGACTGGGACATGGAGTAGACCGTCACGAGATAGAGAAGTCCGGCCATCATGATCCAGGTGGTCGGGTAGATCCCCTTCACGGTACGGGTCAGGACGGTCATCCAGACATTCACTCCCAGAGGAACGAGAATGAAGGCGATAACGTAAATGTCGATCGGCCAGGCGAAGTCCGAGTACTCACGGCCAGAGCTCATCCCGAGGTCCAGGGAGACGTCGGCGACCATGATGCCCAGATTCCACAGCCAGATGTTCATGACGCCGAGCCGTTCGCTCCAGAGTTTCGTTCCGCAGAGAACGGGGGTCATGTAGTACATTGCCGCGGCAAAAGCCATCGAGATCCAGGCGTAGATCACCGTCAGGACGTGGACCGGCCGAATGTGCCCGAAGTTCAGGTAAGGTGTTCCCGAAAGAACATCAGGGTAAGAAAGTTTCAGCGAGGTGACGAACCCGAGGGTCGTTCCCATCGCCAGCCAAAAAACGGACGAGATGATCGCCGTCTTTGCTGCGGTACCGTTCGGAATTTCTTTGTTGGAAGCCATACCCCCTCCTTAAATTGGCACAGATAGAAGGAACTGCCGACCTGTAATGGCCCGTCCCGGACCCTTACATTTCAGCCCACGGATCAGTATACAAAAGCGAATTTGGATTCGCAAGGGCTCGATTAAAAAAAAATATTTAACGCAAGATACTGTGAATAAAAATAAAAATTTTAAAGTCCCCCAAAAAGTGTCCGGAGCCTCCCCCAAACCGTTAAAGTTTCTGACATCCTTCCGATCCTCTCATCCCTTTTTGGGGGTCGGGAGAAGGGTCAGGAGAGTCATCTCGGGCACCATCCCGACCCTGACAGGGATACCGTAGTAGCCGAGACCGGCGCTGACATGGAGAAAATGACCAAGAGAGGCAGGAGCGGAAGAAGGGAAGAGTCCGGCCGAGTGGCGAAAGAATAATGAGGCAAGATTGGGGAACGGGGGATGCCAGCCGATCTGCCCCCCGTGAGTGTGGCCCGAGAGCGTCAAATGGGCACTCTCACAGAGGCGCCCCTCCCACAGCGTCGGCTGGTGGACCAGTGCCAGGACGAACTCACCGGCTCTCACCCCGCTCAAGGCCTTATCGAGATCGGGACCGCAGTCTGACTCATAGTCGGCTCCGGCAGGATCGTCGATCCCGACCACCCGGATCTCCCCTCCCCCGCTCGTGACAAGAAGGCGGCTCTCGTTTTTCAGGAGAGGATATCCGTGGCGGCGCATAACCTCCGCCGCGCCTTCCTCCAATGTCCAGTACTCATGGTTGCCCAATACGGCAACCGTTCCGATCCTTCCCGAGAGGGGGGAGAAGATCCGTTCGAAGATCTCCCCCTCCTCCTCCCGGTGGTCCACCACATCGCCGGTGATTGCGAGGATATCGGGGGAAAGATCGCGGACCATCCCGGCAAAGGTCCTTAGACGGGCCTCCCCCTGCCAGGCGCCCACATGAAGGTCGGAGAGGTGGAGGATCGTCGTTCCGGAGAGGCGGGGATCGAGCCCGTCGAATGTGAGTGTCTTTCGGATGATCCGCGGCGGCAGGAATCGAGCCCTGAGGGAGAGCACGAAAAGCGCTCCCGTGAGAAGAAGTCCTCCCGCCAGGGCGCTCTCCGAAATGAGTCCAGGATAGGTGCTCCGGCTTCCTCGTGCCAGCGATACGAGAAGCATCCCCGGGATGGCGCCAATCCAGAACGCGCCCAGGATGAAGTACCAGAGAAAGAAGATCCGGGAGAGGATCCTGACCCGGGGCAGGATCTCCCGGAAGGAGAGGACAAGCCAGAGAGGCAGGATCATGACGAGGATCCCCGCCCCCTCTGCCACATTCAGGAGCTCCCGGGAGAGGATCGGGGGGGGAAGGGCGCGAAGGAGTGAAAGAAAGAGAAAATTCAAAATCTCATAGAGAGCCAGTGCCCCCCAGAGGACCCTCATGAAGCGGGCGCGACGATCGCTCAAAAGACATGGACCTCGACAGTGAAGTATCTCTTGGGATTCTTCTTCATGTCGCCGAGGAGGCTGTCCACCCGGTCAAGAATCCCGTCGAGATGCTTCGCCGTCGCAGGATCGTAGAGAAGCCGGCCTGCCGCCCCCTGGCCGCTCTGGATCTGCCGAAGAATCGCATCGAGCCGGGAGAGGGAGTCCCGGAAAGACTTGGCGGTCTTTTTGTCGCCAAACAGGCTTCCCGCCAGACTTTGCCCGCTTCTGGCGCTCTCGAGGAGGATATTGAGGCTGGTAAGCGACCGGTCGAGTCGCTGGTAGATCTCGTCCGACGAGAGGAGCTTGGAGACCGTTCCGGGACCATGGTCGATCGAATCGGCCAGGGTCGACAGGTTCCTGGCCGCCTGGTTCACGTTGTTGTAAAGGGTGGGGTCCTTCATGAGATGGCCGACCGTCCCCTCCCCATTTTGGGCTTGCGCCACAAGGGCGCTCAGGGAGCGGGAAAGGTCCTTCATGTTCTTTACCACATCCTTGCCCGACTTCATGACCGCCCCGAGCGAGTTCGACTCCCTCCCGATGATAGGAAGGGAGGGGTTCAGGGGGCCGTCGGAACCTTTTCCGGATGTGAGCTCGACATACTTGATTCCCATGAGCCCCTGGGTATGGATCATGGCTGTCGTTCCCTCTGTCAGATCCGCAAAGCGATTCCGGGCCAGATGCATGGAGACGCGCACATACCGCTTCCCCTGGAAGTGGACAAACGCCACCCCCGAGACATAGCCGCTGTCGATGCCCATGAGGCGGACAGGGGCCCCCTGAGTCAGCCCCTGGACATTCCGGAAGAGAGCAGTGAGTTCGACCTGACGGGAGAAGATCCCGGAGATCTTCCCGTAGGCAATGATAACCGTGGCCCCGACAAGGAAGCTCACGGCCACGATCAGGCCCACCCGGAACTCGGAGAGCGTAAGATTTGTACTGCGCTTCATCTGTGAACCCCTTTCAGGAGTCGAGGGAGAGGAAGGTTCTTATAAAAGGATCGGAGGAGCGTTCGATCTCCTGACGACTCCCGGTGGCAATCACCCTGGCATCCTTGATAAAGGTGAAGAGATCGCCCACCCGGTAGGCATCGGTCAGGTCGTGGGTCACAACAATGTTGGTCGTCGAAAATTCTCGCTGGACGCGCCGCATGAGATCACAGATGGACTTCGAAGTAAAGGGATCAAGGCCGGTCGTGGGCTCGTCGTAAAGCATGAAGGCAGGGTCCTCCGCGGCCATGGCCCGGGCAATCGCCACACGGCGGCGCATTCCCCCCGACAGGTCCGAGGGCTTTAAGTCGATGGAGTCCTCAAGTCCCACGAAGCGGAGAAGTGTCCGGACGCGGGCCTCGACCTTCTCCTCGGAGAGGTCGGCATGCTCCCAGAGCCAGTAGGCGACATTTTCCCCCACGGTCAGGGAGTCGAAGAGAGCCCCCTCCTGGAAGACCATCCCCATGCGCTGGCGGAAGCGGAGGAGCTCATCGTCATCGAGAGTCGCGATATTCTGTCCGTTGGCCAGAACCCGACCCGAAACGGGATGGAGCGTTCCCAGAACGCACTTGAGGATAGTGGTCTTGCCGGAGCCGCTCTCTCCCAGAATTACCATGGTCTTCCCCGCCGGAATCTCGAGGTCGATCTCGTCGAGAATGACCCGGCTCCCATAGGCGACCGTCACCTTTTCGAGACGAATCAAAGCTTCCACCCCCAGATGTCGATCAGAAACTTGCTGATGAGGAAGTTGGCAACCAGGATCCAGATCGCGGCAAAGACGACCGCCTTGGTGGTGGCCCGGCCCACGCCCTGGGCTCCTCCGCTTGTTCTGAGGCCGTAGTAGCAACCGATCGAGACCAGAATGAAGCCGAAGACAAAGGGCTTGACCATCCCGTTGACCAGGTTGGGAAGGGTGAGAGCCGTCCGCACCCCCGACCAGTAAAGAGGCGCGGGAACGTGGGCCCCGAACACGGCCACCGCCAGGCCCGCCAGCACCCCCAAAAAGTCTCCTATCACCGAAAGGACGGGAAGCATCACCATGCCGGCCAGGAGCTTGGGGGCGACCAGGCGGTCGACGGGATCGACCCCCATGACAAGAAGCGCCTCGATCTGCTGGGTGGTGGCCATCATGCCGAGCTCCGAGGCGATGCCGGCGGTCACGCGGGCCGACATGACGAGGGAGGCCAGAACCGGCCCCATGTCCCGGATCACCGAGGTGGCCACTACCTTGCCCAGAAGGTTTATTGCCCCGTAGGGAGCCATCACTACACTGAACTGAAGGGCCATGTCGAGACCGGCGAAGAGGCTCGCCAGAAAGACGATGGGGATCGATCCAACGCCAAGACGGTCCATCTCGAGAAGGCTCTCCCGGAAACGAAAGTGGACAAAGATATAACGGAAGGATCGGGCGACCATCAGGGTAAAGTTCTGGACCGTCCCGATGATCCCCGAGACAAGACTTAGAGGATTCTCAAACATCCGAAGAGATCCTCTCCGGGACGGGAAGGCCGGCCAGGGAATAGAGTCGCCGCATGTTCAGTCGATCCGCCGCCTCTCCCTCTCCCTTGGGGGTTTCAAGGATCATGGGGAGACCGGCCGCGGCCGCCGCCGACACCAGATGCCCCAGGGCATCAAGGCCGATATGGCCTTCTCCCAGACCCGCATGCCGGTCTTTCCCCGAGCCTCGGGGAAAGAGGGCATCGTTGATATGCCACAGAGAGGGCTGCCCTCCAGGGATATTCTGGCAGAATCGGGAGACGATCTCCCGACAGGATGCAGAATCCGAGAGGTCGAAGCCGCTGGCAAAGAGATGGCAGGAGTCGAGACAGAGACCGGTCCGCAAAGGCCGGTCGATGGCGGAATAAAGGGAGCTCATCTCTTCGGGAGTGGCGCCCAGCATGCTCCCGGCCCCGGCCGTGTTTTCCAGAAGAAGGGGCGTTCTCCCTTGGGGAAGACGGTCGAGGACCTCCCGGATCCGCGAGGCCGCCCGGAGGACGGCTCCGGAGCGCTCCCCACCCCTGGCCGATCCCGGGTGAAGAACCAGTCCGTTCGCCCCGAGGAGGTCGGCCGTCGCGAGCTCCTTCTCGAGGGTCTCAATCGAGCGGCCGGCGATCGCCGGATCGTCGGAGGCCATATTGATCAGATAGCTCGCATGGATAAAGACATCGGAAAAGGATGACGCAGAGCGGGCCCGCGAATAGGCAGAGACCGCATCGGGGTCAGGAAGCGAAAAATCCCAGCTCCGGGAGGAGTGGGAGAAGATCTGGACCGTCCCGCACGCCAGTGCTTCGCCGCGGGCAAAGATGCGGTCGAGACCGCCGGCCACCGAGACATGAAGGCCGAAGCGGGGGCTTGCGCCCCCGGTCCGGCCCAAGGTCGAATCTTTTGTCAAGAAGCCCTCACATGCCGGGATGGTGAAGCGGCGGATGGTGTCCCATCATGCCGTGGTGCATCAGCATCATCTCCCGCCAGAGTTTCTTGACCTGAACGAACTGCTCGTTCGTCAGGACCTTGTGAGCACCGGCGACCATCGTCACAAAGGCGCGCATGATCTTCTTCTTGTGTGCCAGAACCTTGTCCATATTCTTCTGGACCTGTCCCACGTCGATGTTGTGATGCATCATGAGGGCCATCGTCTCCATATGAAGAACGTGAATACGGGCCTTTTCCATGACCTTCGTCTTCATGAACTCCATCTTGAGAGCCATGAGCTTTTTGGTCTGGTCGGAAGAGAGCCCCAGACGATCCTGGTTCATGAGGTAGAATCCGATGGGACCCATATGGCCGTGGTGCATGCCGGCCCGGGCCAGTCCCGGAAGCGTGACTTGCGCCACCACGAAAAGGGCAATGGCAAAAAAGGCGACGAGACGTCTTTGTATCATGGCAACCCCCTAGAAAAAAGATGGGCCCGGAAGACGCTCTCCGGACATTTGGTACCAGCTCTGTTTATTTTAGCCCCAATCGGGTCCGATTGGAAAGAAAATGTGAGGGCTCCCGCCGACAGGCTCGCACCTCCTCACAGCGACCGGGGAGGGAGGCTCCGGGAGGGCAGAAAAAGGGAAACGGTCGTTCCCCGGCCGAGGGCGCTTTTGACATCGACCCGCCCGGAGAGGAGGGTCATGACGTGGCGAACGATGGAGAGGCCCAGCCCTGTTCCCGGAACTGAGGAACTCCGGGAGCGGTCGACCCGGTAGAATCGCTCGAAGATGCGAGGAAGATCCTCTTCGGGGATTCCGATACCGGAGTCCTCCACCGAGATTTCGACTCCAGCATCCGACATCGAGGCCCAAAGACGGACAACCGACCCCGGAGACGAATACTTGATGGCATTGTCGACAAGATTGGTCAGGACAAGCCCCAGAAGAGACTCGTCGGAGACAAGGGGAAAGGGCCCGTCGAACTCCGACTGAAGAAGGATCCCCTTTTGGGCAAGCCGGTCGGAGAAGTCTTCCCGGAGACGGTCGGCAAGTCTCCCCACATCCAGGGGGACAAGCCGGAGGTCGACCGTTCCGGACTCAAGGCGCGAGAGTTCGAGCAGGTCGTTCACAAGCCGGGAGAGGCGGTCGGCCTGGGTCGAGATGATCTCAAGAAATTTTCTGGCCATCTCCGGGTCGGCAAGGGCCCCGTCGTTCAAGGCTTCGGCATAGCCGCGAATGGAGGTCAGGGGAGTGCGGATCTCGTGGGAGACATTGGCGACGAAATCCTTCCGGATCCGCTCAAGTCCCCGGATGGTCGTCATGTCGTAGAAGAGAAAGATCCCGTAGTTTTTGCCCGAGCCGTCCCGGGGCTCGGAGATTGTCGCCACCACGTTTAAAACCTTCGTCGCGCCCCGGGTCCGGTACCCCAGCTCGCGAACCACCCGGGATCGGGTCCGGAAGACCTCCTCCACCAGCTGGTGGATCCCCGCCTCCCGCACGACGATCCCGAGCCGGTTCCCCACCGCCTCGGAGGCGGGGATGGTCAGGATCCGTTCGAAGGCCGGGTTGACCAAAAGGATCTGGGAGTTGGAGGCGGTCACGACGACCCCCTCCACCATATTCTCAAAAACCCCCTCGAACCGGCTCGCCACCTCGGCCAGACGCCCCGATGTCTCGTGTTTTTCACGGAGAAGACGGATCAGCCCCGAGAGCATGGGGTCGAAGAGATCGTCGAAAAAACCCTGAGCGGCGATCGTCAGGGGATTTTTCAGCGCCGCTTCGGCCTGGCGGGCCACGATCCGGTAGACAAGCCGGACGACAAGGAGAAGCGACAGAAAGAGACCGGCAAAGAGCAGCAGGCGAGCCATCCCGTGTCCGGCCATGGCCACGAAGATCCCGCCCGCAACAAAGGCCCCCCCTCCGAGAAGGAGGACGAAGGCGCGAAAGCTCATGGACCGCCCCTACCCCTCTTCCCGGAACCGATAGCCGATCTGCTTGACCGTCTCGACCCAGGGGGCCGTGGCCCCCATCTTTTTGCGAAGGCGTCGGATATGGACATCGACCGTCCGGTCGGTGCCCTCATAATCGTCCCCCCAGACCGTATCGAGAAGGGTTTCCCGGTCCATGACCCGCCCCGCCACACGCATGAGGGCCACGAGAAGGTCGAACTCCTTCGCCGTCAGCGGTGAGGGAACTCCCTCGAAGGTTGCCTCGTGGCGACCGATGTCGATGGAGACAGGCCCGATGGAGAGACGCTCTGAGAGTCGTTGCTGGGTCTCGCGGCGACGAAGGACCGCCTTGACCCTGGCGACCATCTCCTTGGGGTGAAAGGGCTTGACGATATAGTCGTCGGCCCCCATCTCGAGCCCCACGACCCGGTCGGTCTCCTCCCCCTTGGCCGTGACGATGACCACCGGAGTCGCCGAGATGGCGGGATCCTGCTTGATGAGACGGTTGATGGTCAGCCCGTCGAT
>DAHXNG010000016.1 GCA_027366615.1 Nitrospirota bacterium
TCCATCCACGCCTATGCGCTGGCAAACGATCTCTCCTGGATGGCGCTCAAGCCCGTAGACTGCGTGCAGTACCCCCTGGCCATTTACGAGGAGAACGGCCGGAAGATCCTGGGAGTCCAGACGACGCCATTTCTTTCTCACCTTCCGTGCCATGAAAGCCATCTGGGTCCGCTGTTCTACGAGTCGATGGCCGGCACGATCCGATTCTTTCTGGGCGACTCCTTCTACGAGGAACTCGACAGCCACGTCCGTTCCATGGGAGTCCTTTCTCGGCAGTGAGCTTCCTTGTCTAGCCGTCGATCGTTCTGGTTCTGGATCTACTCGACCGGCGGGATCGGGCTCCTTCCCGGGGCTCCCGGCACCTATGCCAGCGCCGTCTGTGCCGGACTCTGGCTGATGCTTCCGCCCCTCTCCCCCTTCCTGTCCCTGGCGATTCTTGCTGCCATGGCCGTTGTCGGGCTCATGGCCTCGGAGCAGGCGATCCGGGAGACGGGCCTCAAGGATCCCTCCGTCGTGGTGGTGGACGAATGGCTGGGGCAGGGGGCGGCCCTGTTGGCCGCGCCCCATTCCTGGCTCGGAGCGGGGCTGGCCTTTGTGTTTTTTCGCGTCTTTGATATCCTGAAGCCCCCCCCGGTCGGAGCTCTCGAGCGGCTTCCCGGAGGCTTCGGGATCATGCTCGACGATCTGGGGGCCGGCATTCTTGCGGCCGTCTGTCTTAGACTTTTTTTTCTTTTCATGCCGGGATGAGTCACCCGGAGGTGCCTGGCGCCTCCGGTATCTAAACAGCGATGGGTTCGGCGGCCAACCGCCAAAACCCGGTGGGGGTTCAATTGACGGAGAAGGATTCCAGCAAGCAGCGGTCACTCGATCTTGCACTGTCCCAGATCGAGAAGCAGTTCGGCAAAGGGTCGATCATGCGCATGGGGAAGGATGCCCCCATCATCGAGACCCCGGTCGTCTCGACGGGCTCTTTGGCGCTTGACATCGCCCTGGGCATCGGTGGCTATCCCAAGGGCCGGATCATCGAGATCTACGGGCCCGAGTCCTCGGGGAAGACCACCCTGGCCCTTCACGCCATCGCCGAGGTCCACAAGAAGAACGGCATGGCGGCCTTTATAGACGCCGAGCACGCGTTGGACCTCGGCTATGCGAGAAAGCTTGGCGTCAAGACCGAAGATCTTCTGATTGCCCAGCCGGACTCGGGTGAGCAGGCGCTCGAGATTGCCGAGACCCTGGTCCGGTCGGGAAGCATCGATCTCATCGTGGTCGACTCGGTGGCGGCCCTCGTTCCCAAGGCCGAACTCGAGGGGGACATGGGGGACTCCCATATGGGCCTTCAGGCCCGGCTCATGAGCCAGGCGCTGAGAAAGCTCACCTCCTCCATCTCGAAGAGTTCGACCGTTGTGATCTTCATCAACCAGATCCGTATGAAGATCGGTGTGATGTTCGGCAACCCCGAGACGACGACGGGAGGGAACGCCCTCAAGTTCTATGCCTCCCAGCGCCTCGACATCCGCCGCATCGAGTCCATCAAGGAAGGGGACCACGTCCTGGGCAACCGGGTGAGGGTAAAGGTCGTCAAGAACAAGATGGCTCCGCCCTTTCGTCAGGCGGAGTTCGACATTTCCTTCAACGAGGGCGTCTCCACCGCAGGAGAGCTGATCGACCTCGGCGTCGAGCACGGTCTCCTCGAGAAGAGCGGTTCCTGGTACTCCTACGGGACGGAAAAGATCGGACAGGGCAAGGAGGCCGTCAAGGCCTACCTCAAGACCCACCCCGATCTGATAAAAAGCCTCGATCGGGCCATCCGCGAAAAGGCCGCTCTTCCAGTCCTGCCGGCAGCGGAGTCTCCGGCAGAGGCCCCGCCTCCGCCCAAATCGTCCCGCCGGGGGAGCGAGTAAAGGCATGGACTCCCTCCGCATCCGCGAAAGTTTCCACGGGTTCTTCGAAGGGGCAGGGCACAGGCGGGTCCCTTCCGCCTCCCTGATCCCTCCCGGGGATGCCACGCTTCTCTTCACCAACGCCGGTATGGTGCCCTTCAAGGACGCATTCCTTGGCTCGGAGGCTCCGCCGTCCCCCCGGTGCGTCTCGGTCCAGAGGTGCGTGAGGGCCGGAGGCAAGCACAACGATCTCGACCGTGTCGGCTTTACCCGGCGCCATCACACCTTCTTCGAGATGATGGGCAACTTTTCCTTCGGCGACTACTTCAAGAAGGAGGCGATCGCCTTCGCCTGGGAGTATCTTACGAAGACTGTGGGGCTCTCCCCCTCTGTCCTCTGGGTAACGGTCTTCACCGACGACGACGAGGCGGCCGGCCTCTGGCAGAGCGTTGCCGGAGTCGATCCCTCCCGCATCGTCCGGCTGGGGGAGAAGGACAACTTCTGGCAGATGGGCAATACCGGTCCCTGCGGGCCGTGTTCGGAGATTCTCGTCGACCAGGGGCCGGCCTTTTCCTGCGGCCGCCCGACCTGCGCCGTCGGATGCGACTGCGACCGGTACCTCGAGATCTGGAATCTCGTCTTCATGCAGTACGACCGGAACGACGCGGGGGTACTGACCCGCCTGCCGCGCCCCTCGATCGACACAGGGATGGGTCTCGAGCGCCTCGCCTCAGTGCTTCAGGGAGCCGAAAGCAACTTCGAGACCGACCTCTTTCTTCCCCTCATGGAGGCGATCGGCAAGAACACGCGGATTCCCTACGGACGCGGCAAGGGCGAGAAGGACTTCGCCTACCGGGTGATCGCCGACCATGTCCGGGCCAGCACCTTTCTGGTCTGGGAGGGACTTGTCCCCTCCAACGAGGGGAGGGGGTATGTCCTTAGGCGCTTTATCCGGAGGGCGATGCAGTTCTCCCTTGACCTCGGCCTTCCCACGCCTTTCCTCCCGGACCTCTCCCGCCGCTTCTCCGAGCTCATGGCCTCGCCCTACCCGGAGCTTTCTGCGGGGATGGACCGGGTGGTCTCCGTCCTGGCCTCGGAGGAGGAGCGCTTCATGAAGACGCTCGAGATCGGGCTTCCGCTCGTGCAGGAACTTGCCCATGCCGCAAAGAAACGCGGAGAGGCGGTCCTGTCCGGGGAGGAGCTCTTCTGGCTCTATGATACCCACGGCATTCCCGTCGACGTTGTCCTGGACTGGGCGGCCCCGCTCGGGGTTTCTCTCGACACCGAGGGCTTTACGGCCCGCATGGGCGAACAGAAGGAGCAGGGTCGGCGCTCCTGGACGGGGGGGCGGCCGACCTTTCCCGTGCCCGCTTCCCGACTTTCCGCTCCGGTCCTGTTCGAAGGCTACGAGCGGCTTGAGAGTTCGGGGCGCCTTCTCCTTCTCGTCTCGGGGGATCAGGAGATCGCCTCGGCCCGGGAAGGGGAGGAGATCTGGGCCGTGACCGACATCTCTCCTTTCTACCCCGAAGGGGGAGGACAGGCGGGAGACCGGGGCCGGCTTGTCGCCGCCGGGGGAGCGGTCGAGATCTCCGGCGCCTATCGCCCCTACCCGGGATGGATCGCCCTACGCGGAACGGTCACGTCCGGAATGGTCTCCTCCGGGGAGACCGTCAGCCTCGAGGTCGACCGCTCGCTAAGAGCCGGTGCCCGTGTCCATCACACCGCGACGCATCTTCTGCACGCCGCCCTCCGGAAGGTTCTGGGATCCCATGTGAGGCAGGCCGGCTCTCTGGTTCTTCCGGACCGTCTCCGCTTCGACTTTTCCCACGGGGAGCCCATCTCCGAGAGTGTCCTCCGGGAGATCGAGGCGACGGTCAACCTGTGGATCGGCGAGGGGGCTCCGGTTTCGATCTCGGAAAAGAGCAAGGCCGAAGCGCTCTCCGGGGGGGCCATGGCCTTCTTCGGCGAGAAGTATGGCGACCGGGTGAGGGTCGTGGAGATCCCCGGCATGTCGGTCGAGCTCTGCGGAGGGACCCATGCCGGCTCCACCTCCGAGATCGGCTCCTTCTTCATTCTCTCCGAGTCGGGGGTGGCGGCGGGAACCCGCCGGATCGAGGCGGTGGCGGGAGCCTCCGCGACCCGGACGGCCATCGAATGGCGGGAGGAGCTTCTCCGCATCCGGGAGGATCTAAAGGTTCCTTCGGGCCGGATCCTCGACAGGCTCTCCGCGGACCGCGCCGAGCGGGAGGAGCTCGAGCGCGAGCTGGCAAGAAACAAGTCCCGGCTCTTCGATCTCGAGACGGAGACACTCCTGTCCGACTCCTTCGAGGCCGGCGGTATCCGGGTTCTCGTGGCCGCAGTCGAATGCCGGGATCTTGCCGACCTGAGGCTCCGCATGGATATCCTGAAGGGGCGGATCCCCTCCGGGGCGGTGATTCTTGCCGGCCGCTCCGGAGGCGACCGGGTCCTCCTTCTCGGGTGGGCCTCCTCCGACCTGGAAAAACGATTCCCCGTAAATACCTGGGTGCGCACCATGGCCCAGGCGCTGGGTGGGCGTGGAGGCGGCCGTCCCCTCTGGGCGGAGGGCGGAGGCTCTCCCCCGCCCTCCTGGCCGGACTTTCTTCGGGAGGTCCGCTCTGCCATGCGAGATGCGGCCGAAAACGCCCAAGGCGGATCCTAGCGCCGTGGTCAGCCTGCCGGGAGCCCTCATGGGGGTCGACTGGGGTGGCCGCCGGGTCGGGGTCGCCCTGTCGGACCCCTCCCGGACCCTGGCCCGCCCCCTCGTCGTCCTGGTTCGCACCGGGTCGGGAGAGATTCCTCTTTCGGAGGGGGAGGAGGTCGTGGCGGCTCTTCTGAAGCTCGTCTCCCTCCATGAGATCACGGGCCTTGTCTTTGGCGTTCCCTACTACCATCTGAGCGGGGATCCGAACCCTCATGCCCCTCTTTTTCGTCTCGCCGGAGAGGCGCTCGCTTCTGCCCTCTCCCTTCCCGTCTTTTTTGTCGACGAAGGGCAGAGCTCGGAGACGGCCCGGGAGATCCGGGAAACGCACGGGGGCGCCCGCAGGCGGCGCGACCCCCTCGACCACCTGGCGGCGGCGACGCTCCTTCAGGGCTTCCTCGATTCTCCGAAAACCTTTGGAGATCCGGTCGCCTCCGGTGCAACCGTTTCCGGAGAGGCGCAATGAGATTCCCTCACGCCATGAGTCTTTTCAGAAAGGGGATGGTTGTCTTTCTTGGACTTCTCGTCCTCTTTCTCCTCTGGTCGGCGGATGCCTTCTTCGGCCGGAGCGATTTCTCCGGGTCCCCCTTTCTTCTGACCGTCTCCCACGGCACCCCCTTCCGGGTGGTGGTGGGAGCCCTGGCGCGGCGGGGGCTGATCTCAAAGCCCGAGACGGTGATCCTGTGGGGGGATGTGCTGGGGATTGCCCGGGCCATTCGCGAAGGGGACTACGAGATCTCGGGGGAGGATCGTCCCTTCCGGATCTTCTGGAATCTTGTTGCCGGCCAGCGCTACTACCGTCGTCTGACCGTTCCGGAAGGCTTCACCGTGGCCCAGGTGGCCGCCCGGATGGCGCGTCTGGGAATCGGGACGATGGACCGGGATCTGTCGCTTATGAGCGACCCGGCCTTCATCGGCCGCCTCCGGGTGCCCTCGACGTCGCTTGAGGGCTATCTCTTTCCGAACACCTACTACTTCTCCCGGGGAACCTCTCCGCGGGAGGTTCTGACGATGATGGTCTCCCGCTTCTGGCATGTCGTGACCCCCGGCTGGCGCGACCAGTCATCGCAGCAGGGACTCTCCCTCGCCCAGGCGGTGATCCTGGCTTCGATCGTGCAAAAGGAGGCCGGAACCGCCAGGGATATGCCCATAGTCGCCGGAGTCTTCCTGAACCGCCTTCACAACCGCATGAAGCTCCAGAGCGACCCCACCGTCCTCTATGTGATGCCGGGCCATCACCGGCTTTCGGCTTCGGACCTCAGGATCGATTCGCCTTACAACACCTATCTTCACAGCGGTCTTCCCCCCACCCCGATCTCCAACCCCGGGGCCGAGGCCCTGCATGCCGTTCTTTTTGCCGAAAATGTTCCCTATCTCTACTTTGTCTCGGCGGGTCCGGGAACGCCCTCGATCTTTTCCCGGACGCTGGCCGACCACGACCGCGCCATCCTCCGGATCATTAAAAGCAAGCGACGGGCCGCCCGGGAGGCGGCCATCCGGGCAACGAAATAATCCAACACTCCTGAGAAACGGAACCTGACGTTATGGATGATCCTCTCTTCGACGATACGACCTCTGCCGACGACTCCGGCAACTTTCCTCCGCGCTTCGACTCGGCACGGGTTGAGGCCCAGATCCTCTCCCGCCGGGAGGCTCCCCCCCGAAATCCCGGGGGCACTCCTTTTTCGATGGTCGTACCGCCGCCCAACATTACCGGTCGTCTCCATATGGGCCACGCCCTCAACCTGACGATCCAGGATGTGGCGGCGCGATATCGGCGGATGGCGGGGCAGGATGTGCTCTGGGTCCCCGGGGTGGACCATGCAGGGATCGCCGCCCAGAACGTGGTCGAGAAAAAACTCCGCGAGGAGGGTATCGACTTCAAGACGCTCGGCCAGGAGGAGTTCGTCTCCCGGGTCTGGGCCTGGAAGGAGTCGATCGGCTCGGGGATCGGAGACCAGATCCGGCGTCTCGGCGCCTCGCTTTCCTGGGATCACGAGCGGTTCACCATGGACCCGGGATTTTCCCGGGCCGTTCGGGAGGTCTTTGTCCGTCTGTACGAGGACGGGGCCCTCTACCGGGCGGAGCGTATGATCCACTGGTGTCCCCGGTGTCTGACGGCTCTTTCCGATGTGGAGGTGACCCATGTCGACAGGGAGGGGCAGCTCGTCTATGTGCGCTATCCCGATGCGGGGGGGGCCGGGGAGATCCTTGTCGTCGCCACGACGCGCCCCGAGACGATCGTGGCAGATCTGGCCCTGGCGGTCCACCCCGACGATCCCCGCTATCAGGGCTGGGTGGGTCGGAGCGTCCGTGTTCCCATGACCGACCGGCTTATCCCGGTGGTCGCCGACACCGCCGTTGATCCAGCGTTCGGAACCGGGGTCCTGAAGATCACTCCGAGCCACTCGATGGTCGACTTCGAGATCGGGGGCCGGCATGGGCTGGGGACTCTCTCCGTCATGGATGCCGACGGGACGATGAATGCCCTGGCCGGTGCCCTGTCGGGGCTTTCCCGGGAGAAGGCCCGCGAGCGTGCCCTCGAGGTGCTCGAATCGGACGAACTCCTCGACCGCCGGGAGCCCTATGCGCTGGCGGCAGGAGTCTGCTACCGCTGCCAGACGGAGGTCGAGCCCCGGCTCTCTCTCCAGTGGTTTGTCAAAATGGCGCCCCTGGCCGCCCGGGCAAGGCTTGCGGTCTCGGAAGGGGAGATCCGCTTCTTTCCCTCCTCCTGGCAGAAGACCTACTACGAGTGGATCGACAATATCCGCGACTGGTGCGTCTCCCGTCAGATCTGGTGGGGCCACCGGATCCCGGCGTGGAGCTGCAATGACTGCGGTCACCTGGCCGTCCTCCGGGAGGATCCGGCCGTCTGTCCGGCCTGCCAGAGCTCGGCCATCGTCCGGGACCCCGACGTTCTCGACACCTGGTTCTCCTCGGCGCTCTGGCCCTTTGCGACCCTCGGCTGGCCGGAAGAGACGCCGGACCTCGCCCGATTCTACCCGACATCCCTTCTGGTCACCGGCTTCGACATTCTCTTTTTCTGGGTGGCCCGGATGATCATGATGGGGCTCTACCTGACCGACCGCGCGCCCTTCCGGGACGTCTATATCCATGCCCTTGTCCGGGACGAGTTCGGCCAGAAGATGACGAAGAGCCGGGGGAACGTGGTGGATCCGCTCGAGCTCATGGACCGTTTCGGAACCGACGCCTTCCGCCTCTCGCTCGCACTCCTTGCCACCCCGGGCCGCGACATCCGCCTCTCCATCGAGCGGGTGGAGGCCTCAAGAAACTTTGTCTCGAAGCTCTGGAACGCCTTTCGCTTTATCTCCCGGACGGTGCCTGGCGGGACCCCGCTTCTGTCCGATCCCGGGGCGGTTCGGGGAATCGCCAACCGGTGGATCCTCTCCGAACTTGTTCGCACGGAGCGCGATTACCGCGAGGCCATGGAGAGCTACCGCGTCGACGAGGCGGCCCTTCTTGTCTACCGCTTCACCTGGAGTCTCTTCTGCGACTGGTATCTCGAGGCGGCGAAAACCGACGCCGACCGGGATCCCCAGGATCCTCTCCGCCAGGAGACGCTGTCGACCCTCCTGACGGTGGGGGCGGCCCTCCTCGATCTGGCGCATCCCATCCTTCCCTTTGTCACGGAGGAGCTCTCCCGGATCTTCGGCTTCGACAATGCCTCAGTGGGCTCCTCCCCGGCCCTTCTTGGCCTCTCCATCCTTCCGGGAGAATCCCCCGAGCCCTTCGAACGGATCCGGACCATGGTCGGCTCCGTCCGCCAGATCCGGACCGTCATGAAGATCCCTCCCACCCAGGAGATCCCGGCGGATCTTGTCCTCTCCGACCCCGGCCTTTCTCCGGAGGCTCTCTGGCCCTTTCTCCGGCGGCTTGCGCGCGTTGTTCCCTCCTCCTCCCCCCTTTTGAAGGGACTGCGAGCGCCCTTTCGGGATGGCCATCTCGTGCTTGACCTGGGGGATCTCGTCGACTTTACCCAGGAGGCCGCCCGGCTCGACCGGGAGGTGGCGCGGGTCGAGGGCAAGATCGCGGAGGTCTCGGGACGGCTTTCCCGGGAGGAGTTCGTTCGGAAGGCCCCCCCCGAGGTGGTGGAGAAGGACCGGGCCCTCGTTGTTACGCTGGAAGAGGAGAAGGAGGGGCTCCTGGCCGCCCGGGATCAGGTCCGGGACTTCCTGTCGGGGGGGCGATGATCGAGGGTCTCCTTCCGTCGACGGTCGACCGGATCCTTGCGGGCTTTCTTGAGGAGGACCTTCCCGAGGGGGACCTGACGAGCCGTCTTTTCTTTGGAACCCCCCAGACCAATCGACCGGTCGAGGCCGCCCTTGTCTCCGAGGAGGGCGGGGTCCTGGCCGGGGCCTTTCTGGTCTCGCGCCTCTTCGTTCTTCTTGGGGGAGCGGTGACAGTCGACTGGTCCCGGGCCGAGGGGGAGCTCTTCGAGTCGGGGGAGACGCTGGCCGTTTTCAGGGGGCCGATCCTTGAGGTCCTCGCGGGAGAGCGGCTCTCCCTCAATCTCCTCAAGCACCTCTCCGCCATTGCCACAACCACCCGGCGCTACGTCTCGGAGGTCGCAAGGCTTCGTCCCCCCGGAATGCGAGCGCTCCGGATTACCGAGACGCGCAAGACCCTTCCCGGCCTGCGCCTCTTCCAGAAGCATGCCGTCCGGCTCGGAGGCGGCCACTCCCACCGTTCATCGCTCTCCTCCGGGATCCTGATCAAGGACAACCACCTCGTGGGTACGGGCGGTGTCGCCAATGCCGTGGCCCTCGCGCGCAGGGGGGCGCCCCATCCCTACCGGATCGAGGTGGAGGCCGATACGCCGGAGCAGGCGAGGGAGGCGGTCCGTGCCGGAGCCGACATCGTCCTTCTCGACAATATGTCCGTGGAGGGGATGGCCGGACTTGTTCCCGAGCTCCGCCGCCTCCGGGAGGAGATCGTTCTCGAGGCCTCGGGCGGCCTGACCCTCGACAAGGTCCGCGAGCTCGCGCTCCTCGATCTCGATGTCTGCTCTGTGGGTGCCCTGACCCACTCGCCGGGAGACCTCTCTCTTCGCCTGGACTTTCGCGGATGAGGGGGGCGTGAACGGGATCTCCTCCGGGGAGGGGCTCCCTCCCCCTCGCCTTCGCCGGATCCATTGCGATCCTCCCGTCTTTTTTGCCAGAACGCTGACATCGACCAATGACGCCCTCCGGGACAGGATCCTGGCGGAGGGGGCACCCCCCTTTACCGCCCTCCTGTGCGGCCGGCAGACCCGGGGGAGGGGCCGTCCGGGGAACGCCTGGACGACTCTTCGCGGGGATCTTGCGATGAGCGTGTGGATCCCGGAGGGCGCAGGATCCGGCACCCTGCCCCTCTCGCTCTATGTCTCAGGGGCCTGTCTCGAGGCGCTGGACGGGATCTCCGGGGGAAGGGTCCGCTGGAAGTACCCAAACGACCTCTGTCTTGATCCGGCACAGCGGCCGGAGGGGGAAAAGGGCCCGGGGAAGGTGGGCGGGATCCTTGTGGAACAGCTTCGAAAAGACGGCGTCCTTCTTGGCCACATCGCGGGCATCGGTCTCAATATGGCGAGCGAGGCGCCCCGGGCGCTCCCCTCCGCCGACGCCCTCCCGCCGGCCGTTCTCCCGCCGTCTCCCGGCCTCTCCCCCCTGTCGCTCTCCGTTCGAATCGCCCTCGGCCTTCGCCGCCTCCTCGAAGAGGGGGAGGAGATCCTCCGGGAGAGGCTCGACCGTCATCTTCTCTGGAAGGGGCGCTGGGTTGTCTACGCGCTCTCCGACGGGGGGACGGGGCCGGCCATGGGCCGGATCGCGGGGCTTGCCGGGGAGGGCTTCCTCCAGATCGAATCCCCCGGCGGCGGGATCCGGCTCCTGCCTCCCCACGTCAGAAGACTTCGTCTTCTCGAGGGAGGGGAGGGGCCCCTTGCCTAGACCGGACCCATTCGGAAAGATTCTTGCGGTGACGGTCAAGGTGGGGCTTTCGCGACTCTCCGTCGCACTCCACGGCGCCGCGGGGATTGTGGCGATCAGGACCTTTCCGACGCCGCAAAGGGAGAGGCCGGAGGAGGTCGTACGCCTTCTGGAGGGGCTCTGGCCGGGACGCTTCCCGGGGGAGGTTCCGGGGGCGCTCGTCTCGGTCGTTCCCGACCTTACTCCGGTCCTTCTGCGCGAATGGCGGCGGATCTTCGGCCGCTCCCTGGAGTCTTTCGACGGCTCGAGGGCCCCCTTCCCCATCGACTACCGGCCGGCCGCCTCTCTGGGAGCCGACCGGACGGCGGCGGTCTGGGGGGCTTGTTCGCTCCTTGGCGGACAGCTCGGGGAGAGCTTCATGGTGGCCGATTTCGGAACCCACACGGTAACGACGGTCCTGTGCCGGGGGCGGCTAGTCGGCGGGGCGATCCTTCCGGGGATTTCTCTCATGCAGGGGGCGATCGGGGCGGGACGGGTTCTTGGAGGGGCGACGTCTTCCGGCAGGTCGGGGGACGGCTGGATGAAAACAAGGGATCTCCGGCGGGTCTCGGCACTGGGAGGGGGGACCCGGGAAGGGGTTCTCTCCGGAACGGTGCTGGGGACGGTGGCGGCGGTGGAAGGTCTCAGACAACGGGCGGAGAAGGAGTCGGGAACACCCCTGTCGCTTGTTCTGACCGGGGGGCTCTCACCCCTTCTCGCACGTTTTTTTTCCGGAGCTCCCGAAGTCTCCCGCGCGCTCCTCCATCACGGAGCGAGGTGCTTCCTGCTCGAGTGAGAAAACTCCTCCCGCGCGACGGCGTGAACGGGCCGCACGATGAGGTAGAGAAGGGCGGTGACAAGAGTGAACCCCATGATGCTGAGGATTCCGAAGAGAAGCGGGATGACGGTGTCCATGGCAGACCTCCTTTCGAAGTCCTCTTCGGAAGAGAGGAGGAAAAACTTGAGCGTATGATCCCCGTCATGGAAGACTTTCCAAAAACAGGAGAAACTCTTCCCGTTAAGTCATCATGAGTAGGGCTCAGTCTGCCACTTTCCCCACGGATGCCCTCTCCCGATGAGATAAAGGGATGGACCCGGGGCCCCTTCCGGTGGTAGGATGGGGTCGTCCGTTTCCTGCGGACGGCGATGGGGTTCGCCTAATCCCTCTTTTCGGGTGATGACTCCTACCATAGGTTGTCCTGGGGATGGTCCTGGCACATGTGGTGGGAGAATTCCGTCCGTCGCCTCCCTTCCTCGATGTGCCCCGGCCTTTCCGTCTCTCAACATGCTGATCCTTTTGGATCATGACTCGTCGGGCGGCTCCCGCGACGTGCGAGCGCTCTCCTTTTGCTCCGTTCGTGCCGGGGGTCGACGACTCCGAGGTTTTCTTATGGCCGGTGACCCTTCTCTTCCCTCCTGGCGCTCTCCCAGGATCCTCCTGCCCCTTCTGGGGCTTTTGGCAACCCTCGTCTGGGGGCTCTTTCTTCTGGTCGACCGGGGCCGCTACGTCCGGTCGGTGGACTGCTACGTCCAGGGCAAGATCACGCTTGTCGCCTCGCCTGTCGGCGGCCGCCTGATCGCGCTCGGCGTCAACGAGGGCGACCGGGTGAAGATGGGGGAGCTCATCGCGACGATCGACACTACAGGCGACCGGTATAGCAGAAAGCACAACGTCTCGGCCAACATCTCTCCCTACCGGACCCTGGCCCGCGACCTTGCCCGAAAGGTCCGGATCGCCCGGGAGGTGGGCGATGCCCGGGACCACTATCACCGCGGGAAGGCGCTTCTGTCGAGCCGCTTCATATCGGCCCAGGATCTCGAGGATCTGGAGACGACCTACGAAAAGAAAAAAGAGGCCTTAATAGAGGTCGAGCGGATGGTTGCGGCCGACCGGGAGGAGCTCGCCGTCTCGGAGGTCCATCCCCGAAACCGCACCGTCTTTGCGCCTCGCAAGGGGCAGATCATCCAGCGGCTCGTGACGCTGGGCGATGCGGTCAAGCCCTCTCAGCCTCTGGTGAGCCTCGTCGATCCTCTGAGTCGGGAGGATATCTGGCTCGACGCCTACCTCCGGGAGACCCAGGTCTGGAAGGTCCATCCCGGACAGAAGGTCCGCATCCGGATCGACGCCTATCCGGGGGTGCGGTTTTCGGGGCATGTGCTCGAGTTCATTCCTGCGGCAAGCCAGGCCTTCTCCCGGCTTCCGCTCCAGAACGCCGCCGGAACCTTTGTCAAGGTCGTCCAGAGGATCCCCGTGCGGATCGTCTTTGATGATCTCCGCGGCCGGGCGCTCTATCCGGGGATGTCTGCCGAGGTGGCCATTG
>DAHXNG010000017.1 GCA_027366615.1 Nitrospirota bacterium
GAGGGGTCGGCGGCGACGAGCCGGATCCAGCCGTTCGACAGGAGCCGGCGAAGAGGGGGGTTGTTTGTGACAACGCGGTCGATCCTGTCCCGGCCTGCCTCGACAACCACCATAAGACGGACCGGCTCGTGGTAGAGACGCTCGCCCTCCCGGAGCGTCTGGACGGGAAGACCGGGGAGGAGGTCGCTCTCGTTGCCCCACATGATGCCAATGGCCCCGGCCACGTTGTGGTAGATCTTGTTCCCCCCCCCGTATCGCTCGGGGTCGAGAAGGGAGAAGTAGTGCTCGGCGTTGATCCACTGGCCGACGACGAGGGGGCCGGTCATGATTGCCTCGAGGAGTCGCCCGTCAGGATCCCGCGCCGGATCGTACGAGTGGAGAAAGGCCCGGCCGGCAAAGTTGGCCGTCCCGGCAAGGGAGCCTCCTCCCACCACGAAGGAGGCATTTTTCGAAAGCCCCCATTCGGGCCGAACCTCGGCGGCATCGCAGGAGCGCCGGAAGAGGGCCCGCGCCGCCTCCCGGGGGCCGGAGGGGGAGTCGAGGGAGGGAAGCTCCGCCGCCCTCTCCTCCGCCGCCCGGAGACCCGCCTCCTCGAGATCCCGCCAGAGGCGCTTGAGATCGCGCCGGTGGGTCAGCGGGACCGATTCGAGGTCGTAGAAGACGATCCTGTCTGTCGTGGTGTTGTGCTCCCCGGCCAGGAAGTGCGTGTCGTAGGGGATCTCGATCCCCCGTTTTTTCAGGCTGTCGCGCACTGCCGGGTTATTGGCCATCTCGACAAAGACCCTGGCGTTGGGGATCCCGCGGTTGCCCCCGCAGGCCCCGCAGTCGAGGGCGGACTCGAAGGGGTTGTTGAAGGAGTCGGATCCGTGGCCACAGACCAAGACAAGGCGCGCGAAGTTTTCCGTCTGGCCGATCGTCCTGAGGCTGTTCTCCACATGGTAGGCCTGCTCCTCCGTCCCGAACCCCACCGTCATGATGGTTTCGAGAAGGACCCGGCTTCTGCGCATGTTGATGGCATAGAGGGTCCGGAGCTTCTTGATGAGGTCGGCCTCGCCGGGCGCCGTGAGGAGAAGCTCCTCCCGGGCCCGCAGGGAAAACCCTTCCCGAAACCGCGACTCCGAGAGCGCCGCCTGGCGCACCTCCTCGACGGTCGAGGGGCTGACGGAGCGCGTATGGGAACCGACCACATCGAGTAGGGCCTTGCGGATCTTCGCATGCTGCTCGGCCTCGATCATGGCCTGGGCCTCCCCCTCCTCCACCCGGGCGACGGTGAGGGCGGTGGCAATTTCGGGAAGGACGAGTCCCTCCAGGAACTCCCGGACCCGGGCAAAGGCGCCCGGAAGGAAGGTCCGGCCCAGAAAGGGCAGAAGATAGAACCAGCCCAGAGCCTCGACAAGAACATAGGGGGTGATGACGTGGTCCTTGAGCTCGTGGAAGAGATGGATGAGGGAGCGCGTCTTCTGGTGGCGGCGGAAGTGGCGGTCCGCCCGTTCGATTTCGTAGGCCCGGGGGATCTCCCGCACCCGATGGCGGGGCGAGAGAAGAACAGGCGCCTGAATCTGCGTTCCGGCCTTCTGGTAGGACTGGAACCTGAAGGGCACCCCGAAAAATCCTGCGATCCCGTAGGTCGCGTACCCTCCGAGCGACTCGATATGGCGGCGAAGCCTCTCGGAGCGGACATCGATGCAAAAGAACATCTGGGCGGTGGGTCGCGCCCGGACCGGGGCGAGAGTCGGGTCGACCCTCCTCTCGCGCCAGGGCTCAAACAGAGCGAAGAGCTCCTGGTCGCAGCTCTCCTCGAGAGAGCGCTGCCAGATCTCGTGGCGTTTCGGGAAGTCGAGGGTGTCGGCGATCTGCTCGAACCGCTCCCACTCCCTGGGGTCGAGCTCCCCGACCTCCTCCGGGGAGAGACCGAGGGCCTGGGCCACATGGTAGAGGCGCCCGGAGCGGCTCCGGCTTCCCCCCTCGGCCCGCAGGGCCTCGAGCCACTCCTCGCGCACCTGCGAGATCCTCGCCCAGCGCGGGTCCCCCGGATCGGGGAAGCGGTCGGCCAGCGTCCCCAACCGGGCCCCCCAGGCCATCGGAACACCGAAGCGTGCCGCATAGTTCCGTGTCAGAAGCTCCGGAGCGTTCCCGTCAATCCACTCCAGAACGGCCGGGATCGTTCCGCAAATTCCGAGACGAGTCCGGCAGACATGGTCGACTACGGCCTGCTCGTAGAAGAGCCTCACAGCAAGAACCATCACGAGATCGACGGGGTAGGTTCGGGCCCAGGGGTCGTCGCTCTTCGAGTTTCGCCACTTGACGTAGCCCAGCCATCCCGGCAGGGCGGTGGCATGGCGTTCGAGGTAGTCGGTCAACCCCGCCCGCGGGATCTCCATCGCCACCAGGGCGCCCATGAGGGTGTCCTCGGGGTTTTCCGGAAGGCCGGAGATCTCGGCGTGGGCGTTCTCAAGTCCCCAGAAGAGGATCTCCCGATCGGAGGCGGCCATGCTCTGCCACACCCGGTAGAAGCCCCGTTCGCGATTGGGAAGGTTCCAGGTCGAGACCCCTTCATCGAGGAAGGCCCCGAGCCACTTGATCATCAGACGGTCGATCCGTCTTTTCCACTGGCCGTCGCAGAAGATGTCCACCCACTCGAGAAGTGTCAGGGAGGGGCCGGGACGGGGAAGATACGAGGCGGCCGGATCGGACCAGGCGGCCCCGGGAAGCTGTCCTGCGGCAAAACCCTTACAGGCCTCCCAGAGCCGGAGACAGTAAGCCTCCTCCCCCCCTCCGCCAAATCGTGCCTCGTGGCTCTCCCGCACCGGGGCGGCGAGATCCCGGCGGAGCCTGAAAAAGGCCGGACGCCCCTCGACCATGATCGGATCGGAGGAGAGGGGGCGGTCCCACTCGTAGAGGAGGTGGCCTTCGAGGAGGTCG
>DAHXNG010000029.1 GCA_027366615.1 Nitrospirota bacterium
TGTCCGGTGAGGAGGAGCGCCCAGACCCCTCCGGTGACGGCAACCGGTACGGAGAGCATCTGGACGAGGGCATACTTCACCGACCGGTAGGCCCAATAAAGAAGCAGGAAGATCATGCCGAAGGCGATAGGAAGAAGGAGCGCCAGACGATGCTGGGCCTCCTTCATCTCCTTGTACTCCCCGTACCACCGGATCCGGTAACCGGAGGGAAGGGGGAGACGCGTGGCGATGAGACGCTTCGCCTCGTCGACCGACGACCCGATGTCCCGTCCGCGGACGGAGAACTTTACCGGGATATATCGCGAGTTGGCCTCCCGGAAGATATAGGAGTTCCCGATCTTGAGCTCGATTGTCGCGAGCTGGGAGAGAGGGATATGGGAGCCGTCGGGGCTGTCGACGGGGATCGAGCGGATCGCCTCGATATCCTTCCGGTAGGGACGGGAGAGCCGAACGGTCACGTCGAAGCGCTTTTCCTCCTTCAGCACCTGCGTGACGGCCACTCCTCCCACCGCCGCCTGGATGACCGACTCCACATCGGCCACATGAATCCCGTAACGGGCACAGGCCAGGGCATCGACCCGGATATCGAGCTCGGGGCCTCCGCGGATACGGAAGAGCCCCAGGTCGTGGAACCCCTCGACCCCGGAGAGGATCCCGAGCGTCTGGTGGGCCAGCCGTTCGAGGGTGACCGGATCGGGACCGTAGATCTTGATGCTGTTCTGGCCCTTGACCCCGGAGACCGCCTCCTCCACGTTGTCCTCGATGTACTGGGAGACGTTGTATGTCACTCCCGGCAAGGTCTTGATCCTTTGGAGCACCTCCTTCTGGATCTCAGCCTTCGTCACCCCCTTGCGCCACTCCTTGTGCGGCTTGAAGAAGATCGCGAACTCCGCGTTCCAGAAGCCGCCCACATCGTAGGCATCGTCGGGGCGCCCCTCTTCGGAGACAACGGTCTTGACCTCGGGGACATCCAGCACAAGGCGACGGATCCCGTCGGTCAGGTGCGCCCCGTAATCGAGGCTCACGGCGGCCGGGTAAGTCGCCCGAATATAGAGATTGTTCTCCTCGAGCTTCGGAAGAAATTCCGTTCCGAGGCGGGGGAGGGCAAAGCCGAGTGTCGCCACAAGAAAGAGGAGCGCCGCCCCGAGAACAAGGCGGGGCCTGGCCAGGACAAAGAGAAGAAGGCTGTCGTAGACCTTCTTGATGACCCGCATGAGGCGGGTGTCGGGATGGGCCCCCACATTTGCCAGAAGAGTGGAGGAGAGTGCCGGCGAGAGGGTCATGGACAGGAGAACGGCCGCCAGGAGTCCCCCTCCCATGGTATAGGCCATGGGAAAGAAGATCTTGCCTTCGATCCCGCTCATAAAGAGGAGGGGCACGTAGGCCGAGAAAACGATCAAAGTCGAGAAGACCGTCGCCGACTGGACCTCGGTCACCGCCTGGTAGACCACGACGAAGGTCGACCGCCGGTCCTCTCCCGGCTCCCCTCCGGTCATGTGGCGGTAGATATTCTCCACCACGATCACCGAGGCATCGACAAGAATCCCGAAGTCGATCGCCCCGAGGGAGAGGAGGTTGGCCGAGACCCCGTTGGCCTTCATGATCGAGAATGCCGTCAGAAGAGCGACAGGGATCGTCACTGCGACGATAACCGCCGACCGGAGATTGCCCAGAAAGAGATAGAGGGTCAGAAGCACCAGCCCGATCCCCAGGGAGAGGTTTTCGAGGACTGTATGAAGGGTCCAGTGCATGAGCTGGGTCCGGTCGTAGAAGGGGAGGAGCTTGACGCCCGCAGGCAGGTCATGCGCCCGGATCTCGACTACCTTCTTGTGGATCCGATCCATCACATGGCGGGTGTTCGCGCCGCGCAGAAGGAGCACGACCCCTTCGACCGTATCGTTTTCGTAGTTGCGTCCCACCCGGCCCAGGCGGGGCTGGGGACCGATCCGGACGGAGGCGATATCCCGAAGGAGAACCGGGGTTCCCTTCACCTCCCCCACCATGATGTGCTCGATATCTCCCCGGTTTTTCAAAAGCCCCAGCCCGCGCACCACCGCAGCCGTCTCTCCAAAGTTCATGACGTAGGCGCCGACATTGTTGTTGGCGGCGGAGACAGCGGAGAGAACCTGTGCGAGAGGAATATTGAAGTCCCTGAGCTTCGCCAGGTCGACCAGGATCTGGTACTGGCGAATCCATCCTCCCATCCCGGATTCGTCGGCGACCCCGGGAATCTCCTTGAAACGCCTCTCCAGAACCCAGTCGTCGAGCGTCTTGAGCTCGTCGAGGGGGGCTCCGGTGAGCGTATAGCGATAGATCTCGCCCGTCGCGGGAGTGTTGATGTCGAGAACCGGGACAATGCCGGCGGGAAGATTGGCCTGGGAGATCCGGTTGTAGATCCGGTGGCGGGCCTCGAAGTCGTCGACGCCGTCCTTGAAGACGGCGATCACGACGGAGAGCCCGTACATGGAAATGGACCGCTGGGTCTTCATGCCGGGAGTGCCGTTGATGGCGATCTCCACCGGAAGGGTGATCTGGCGCTCGACCTCCTGGGCTCCCCGTCCGGGCCACTGGGTCAGGACGCGGACCTCGAGGGGGGAGACGTCGGGGTAGGGCTCGATCTGGAGATTTTCGTAGGAAAAGACTCCGATCACCGAGAGGGTGATCGCCACGAGAAAGACGATGACCCTCTCCCGAAGGGAAAAGGCGACAAGGTGTTTCATGAATGCGGCCCGGCGATCCGGCCGAGGGAGGCGGGAGCCGTCCTTGTTCCCCGGCTCAGGTTGTCCTCCCGGATCCCTTCAAGAAGCAGGCTTCCCCGGACGGCGATCCGGTCGCCGGGGACAAGACCGGACTCAATACGCATCCACCCGTTTTTCTCGCGGCCGGGGACGACCCGACGAAGGACGAAGATCCCGGGAGAGCGCTCGACAAAGACATGATAGCCATGTTCGTCACGGAGGAGGGCCCTCTCGGGGACGGCCAGAACAGGTCGGGGCCGGTTAAGGTGGATCCGGACGGAGGCGAACATGCCGGGCTTGAGGAGGCGTTCGGGGTTGGGGATCTCTGCCCGGACGTGGAAGGTCCGGGTATTGGGGTCGACCATCCCGCCGAGATAGATGATCTTTCCGGGAAAGACCTTCCCCGGATAGGCCACCGTCTCGAGAGCGACCAGCTGTCCTCTTCTGACAAGGGGAAAGTCTCCTTCATAGATATCCATGTAGACAAGGAGGCTCGACAGGTCGGCGACGGTCATGAGCTGGTCCCCGGGGTTCATGAAGAGACCGGCCCGGAGGTTCGAGTTCAGGATCACCCCGGAACGCGGGGCGTGGAGCGTCAGATACTTCGCGATCTTGCGGGAGGAGGATATCCGGGCGACATCCTCCTCCGAGGCGCCCAGAAGCCGGAGCTTTCTCTCGGCGGCCTTGATATAGGCCTGACTTTCCACCCGGTCCTTCAGTGTCTCCTGCACCTTGAAGGCGTTGAGGAGCTCGACTTCGGCCGTCGTGTAGTCGGGGCTGTAGACCAGGGCCAGCGGATCGTCCTTTCTGACCTTCTGCCCCTCGAAGGCCAGCACCTTGACCTCCCGCCCCCCGACCCGGGCGGAGACGACCGAGACCTTCTCCTCGTCGAAATTGACCGTCCCGGTCCGGCGAAGTTCGGTCTCCATGCTCCGCTTCTCGACGGGAGCGACGGCCACAAATCCCGACTTCTGCTGCTCCGGCGTCAGCCGGACCTCGGACAGCCTCTCCGGCGTTCTGGCCCCTCCGGGGAAATCGGCCGCCCGGGCCAGGGTCGCATGGGACAAAAAAAGTCCCGGGAGGAACGCGATGAGGCCCACAATCAACAATCTCATGAGATATCTCCGGTTACAGTTCGCATCTTGAATAGGCAGAGGTCCGGAACAAACGACTTTGTCCCGCCAGTATCAGACAAAAGGGATGGCTCACCCTCCGGGCGGGGTCGAGGAGACGACCCTCCCGAGGGGCGTACCCACCGCGGCCTCAAGGTTGGAGATGGCCTGATAGTAGCCGATCAGGCCCTGGTACCGGTTGTATTGGGCCTGCCGGTAGGACTGGACCGCATTGATCAGGTAGAGAAAATCGTTCTTCTGGTTTTCATAGCCGGTAAGTGCCAGCTCAAAGGCCAGCCTCGACTGGGGAAGAATCTCGTCGGCGTTCATCCGGTACTGGCGATAGGCCAATTCGACCTGGGAATAAAGGTTGTCGACGGCAAGGCGGACCTGGGCGGCCTGCCAGCGGTACTGCCAGTCCGCCGCGCGAAGCATCTCGGCCTGGGAGTCGTACTGGAGGTTCTGCTTGAGAGGGGCAAAAATCGGCACGTTGACCTGAACGCCCACATACCAGCAGTTGAGCCCGGAGAATCCGTAACATGATTCGCCGCCCTCGGAGCCCGTCAGCTGGTAGTCGGGAAGAAAGCCGAGCTTGGCCAAGGTGAGCTGGTGGCGGTTTAACTCGACAGTCGAGCGCGCCTGGAGAAGATCGGGCCGGTTCTCGATGGCCCGGGACTCAAGCTCTGACATCGTCACCGTCAGTGGGCCGGGATCGGGAACAGGCGCCACCCGGGTCTCCCGGTCCATGGAAAAGCCCAGATAGGTATTGAGCTGCTTCTTTGCCACCTCCATCTGGAACCTCGCGGTGAGACGGTCGAGGCGGGCCTGAGAGAGGGCCACCCGGGCATTCACCACATCAAGGATCTGGACCGAGCCTACCGAGAGCTTGGCCTTGGTAATCTCCAGAACGCGCCGGAGCCATGTCTGGAGCTCATCGTTGAGGCGAAGCGTCTCCCGGGAGAGAAGCCACTGGTAGCAGGCCGTCTCCGTCTGGTTGCGAAGCTGGACCCGCTGGACGCGGTAGGAGTCGTAGGCGATCTCCGTGTTGTCCTTGTTGACCTTGTAGCCATAAATGGCCTTCCCCGGAAAGAGGAAGGAC
This sequence comes from Nitrospirota bacterium, assembly GCA_027366615.1. Classification (GTDB taxonomy): domain Bacteria; phylum Nitrospirota; class Leptospirillia; order Leptospirillales; family Leptospirillaceae; genus UBA4572. The sequence goes on from DAHXNG010000029.1 coordinate 4,950, forward strand.
TGGACGATCGCCCAGTTGCTTCCGGTCATATAAGGAAGGCCCACACCTTGAACCCCGGACGGCGTTCCGGCGGCATTGGTCAGGACATTCTGCCCATTTCCCTGCTCGCCGCCTCCATACTCGTACTGAAGCTGGGGGTCGGCGGGGGCCAGGGCGGTCTTCTCGAGATCCTTTGTGCCTTGCCAGGTTTTCTTGAAGGAGATCAGGTTGGGATTTTTTTCAAGGGCGATGCGGACCGCCTCCCGAACGGACAGCGGGGGATCGGAGAGCCCCTTTGCTCTGTCCGGGGAGGGGATTGACGTACCGGGATCTTTCACCCCAGGCCCATCAGCCTGTGCCACTCCCGGAAGTGTCAGAAAAATGGCCCCGAGGACAACGCCACGTCTAATGCCATGAAAAATCCCTGCTCCCGCCCATATTCTTTTCACTGGCACACCCCATTCTTTCGTGATATCACAACAAATCTCTCCATAAAGAGACTAAGTCTCATTTCGACCATTTTAACAGCTCACCCCTGTTCTGTCTAGGGTCCTGAACGAATCGAAAAAGATAATCCTTGGGTCTGGCAGGGGGTGTCCGAGCGAGGGCCGAAGGGAAATTAACAATTGTTAAAATTCAAGAAGCAAACACTAGCACCCCGTCCCAATGGATGTCAATAAAAAATGAGGATATTTCACTTCAAGACAAAGACAGGAGTTACCTTCGCAGAAATTAACATTTGTTAGCATCCGGGCCTGTATTGACAGATCCCCCTCGGCCCCAAGCCGCGCAATGAAGGGGAAAGAACTTTTAATACATGAGGGCGCTTGCTAATGAGATCCCCGGGGCCATCTCCCTCCGGTCGCCCCCGGATTTCTTCGGTGGGGGCTTCCGGAGCACACTCCCCGGAGTCGCCACTATCTCTGGTATGGCGATGGATTGAGGGGAGGGGTTTCCCGGGAGATGATTTCTTCGTATAATTTACGGAAAGAAAAAGAATCATTCCCAAAAATTCATGAGATGCCGTTAATCATTTTAGTGACAAACAACGGCGATGGGCTGTTGCGTCATGTGTGCTCATGGGAGTTTTTAATGGCCTTCGACCCTGAAACCATTCTCTCCTCCCTTTCCCGGGAGGCCGACATCCGCGCCCTTCCCGTGACTCTCAGCGAGAGCGATCCCGTCTCGGTGCGGAGCCTTCTCCGGGTCGTGGACCACCTGCGGGGAGAGAGCGGGTGTCCCTTCGACAGGAAGCAGACGCTCGAAGGGCTTCTGTCCGACCTCAAGGACGAGATCTTTGAACTTGAAGAGTCCCTCGAGGAGGACGACCTCCCGAATGTTGCCCGCGAAATGGGAGACCTCTTCGTCATCCTGTTCATGTTCCGGAGGATTCTCTGGGAGCGGACCGGTGTCACGCTGGGGGAGATCCTCGACGGAACCTCCCGGAAGATGATCTCCCGCCATCCTCATGTCTTCGAACGTCCCGAACCCGGAAAGAGCCTCGAAGCGATCTGGGAGACCTGGGAGGAAAAAAAACGTGCGGAGGCCCCGCACCACGACCGCCGGTCGATCCTCGACGGGATCCCCCGGACCATGCCGTCCCTCCAGACCGCCGCAAAGCTTGGACAGAAGGCAGGACGGGTAGGATTCGACTGGCC